>CAMVMF010000112.1 GCA_947168515.1 uncultured Bacteroidales bacterium | reverse complement strand
AGTGCGAGGGCAACCCCTACAGCCTGCTGCACGTCACCAAGGCTGAAATCGACCTCCCCAAAGGCACTGACGAGCATTCGCCCGAAGTGTATCTGCAGGTAGTGAAGAACTACAATATGTTCAAGGACCTTGGCTGGCTGGTGAAGGATGAGGAGGAGAAACTCTACATCTACGCCCAGAGCATGAACCCCAAGGATGCCAACGCCAAATGGCAGTACGGCATCGTGGCCTGCGCTTACAGCGAGGACTATGTGAACAAGGTCATCAAGAAACATGAGCTCACCCGTAAAGACAAGGAAGAGGACCGCATGAAGCACGTCCGCATCACCAACGCCAACGTCGAGCCTGTTTTCTTCGCTTATCCTGCCGTGGCCCGCATTGACGAAATCGTTGCCACCGTCACCGCACAGAAGCCCATCTACGACTTCATCGCCAAAGAAGACGGCTTCGGCCATCGTTTCTGGGTCATCGACGACAAGGCCATGATTGCCGAGTTGGTCGAACTCTTCGACAAGAAAGTCCCCGCCATGTACATTGCCGACGGCCACCACCGCAGTGCTGCCGCCGCCCTCGTGGGACAGGAGAAGAAAGAGCAGAATCCCCATCACACCGGCAAGGAGGAGTATAACTACTTCATGACCGTCATTTTCCCCGACAACCAGCTGAACGTCATCGACTACAACCGCGTGGTGAAGGACCTCAACGGCCTCAGCAAGGAGCAGTTCATCGCCGCTGTGGGCGAGAGCTACGACCTGCAGGACATGGGCACCGAAATCTACAAGCCCGCCAAACTGCACGAGCACAGCATGTACCTCGATGGCCACTGGTACAAGATGACCGCCAAACCCGGCACCTACAACGACAATGACCCTATCGGCGTGCTCGATGTCACCATCCTTAGCAACCTCGTCCTCGACAAGGTTCTCGGCATCAAAGACCTCCGCACCGACAAGCGCATCGACTTCGTAGGCGGTATCCGTGGCCTCGGCGAACTCAAACGTCGTGTCGACAACGGCGAGATGAAAGTTGCCTTTGCCCTCTATCCCGTGAGCATGAAGCAGATTATCGACATTGCCGACACCGGCAACATCATGCCCCCCAAGACCACTTGGTTTGAGCCCAAACTGCGCTCCGGCCTCGTGATTCACGAACTCTGCTAACAGTAATGATTAAAAACGGGGTGCTACAACGGCTGTAGCACCCCGTTCTTTATATCAACCAGAACATCTCATGGGACAACACCTTCCATGACAACTTTAGCCTCGTCACCCCATGAAGGCGACCACTACCTGCAACCCTTCGCCATCAACGGCAATCTGTCCCTCCATCCAGCAAGCACAGAAAGCTAGCGGACATGTCCCATTCACAAGACACAAGAAACACAATAAAGGAGGACTTTCTAATCACAGCTTTTCAGATTCTGTTATCCACCTCCAAATGGGTATTGTCTCTATTGAATACCCCTCAACAGAAGCCATATCACTCTGATTCATCGTAAGGATTATCCCCTTGTCCACTTGCAATTCTTTCATGGCAGCAACAAGTCCACCATACTCACGGTCTTGATTGTCAATCACAATCTCCTCACATACCTGAATCAACAATACAGGCCTCTGATTATCACACACGACAAAATCACATTCATAACCATTATTGTTGTAGTAATAAATCTCACGTCCCTGGCGGTATAGTTCAACAAAAACCAAATTCTCCAGCCGATGACCTCTGTCCTCTGAAAAGGATGGGGAAAGTATTGATTGTAATCCCAAATCCACGCAATACACCTTCTTCGGATTCACCAACTGAGAACGATAGGAGAAAGAAAACCTTGGTACTGAAAAAAGCAGATACGCATTCTCCATATACGCCATATAATCCAAAACCGTCTTGGCCGATTTAACACGGATAGTCTGAGTCAGTTTGTTGCCGGTAATCAGATTACCTACATTCCCCATCAGAAACGTCATCAGATTCTTCAACGACTGCTCATCTCTTAGGCCATAGCGGACAAGGATATCTCTATACAGCACATCCACTGCCAAATCCGAAAGCAGTTCTTTTCTTTCGGTCTGCAAATAGGCCGGGAATCCACCCAGTTGCATATACTGGTTCAAACTCTCTTCTCCAGCCTGCAAATTCTTATATCCAATAAATTCGGAATATGAAAAAGGCATCAACCTATGGCTGATATGCCTTCCCGTCATCCTTGTCCCCAACTCGCGACTCAGCATCGAAGCATTAGAACCTGTCACCACTACTTTATTGTGAGCGTCAATCCTGCTCCTTACGTATGTCTCCCAACCTGTCACCACTTGTATCTCGTCAAAGAATAGATAGTGTGCGTCCGACTGCCTTATCTCGTCGTCAAGTGTCCGAAAATCCTCTATCGTAAAACCAAATAAAGCAGGTGTGTCGAAATTCAGATAAAACGAATCCTCTGCATACCGCTGCATCAATTGCTCCACCAACGTACTTTTCCCGCAACGACGTATGCCAGTGATGATATCAGCATATTGCGGATGCTGCAAATCGATATTCCCAAGCAACTGCCGTGGAAAAGTATCGGTATTAGACAATACATTTTCTCTCTGACTTAGAATCGTTTGCGCTAAATCCTGCCGTTTAATCATATCCTATATTTTTTTGCAAAGATACAAATAAAATCCAAACCAACAAAAAGTTTTAATTACCAATTAAAACTTCTTTTAATTAGTAATTAAAACATGATAATGACACTGAGATTGGACACGCTCACTGCATCCCCCCTATGAATGCTTGGACTACTTT
>CAMVMF010000111.1 GCA_947168515.1 uncultured Bacteroidales bacterium | reverse complement strand
CCCGTCTGCCAGACGGCTTTGACACCTTCGCAGAAGTCGTAGAGGATATGGCGACCCTGGATGCGACGACCGGCAGGGAGGAAACCACAGACGATGCGGGTGATATGACGACGGATGTTGAAAGCCTTGGGATTATCCACACCAATGCTCTCCACACGAAGACTGAAACGTCCTATACCTGGAAGGACTACAGTCTGCCCCTCGGTAAGTCTCTGCTTCAAGATGTCCTGTAGCTCGGTTACTACACCCACAACGGCACCTTCTGAGAAGCCGCTGTTGCGACAAGCCTCAGCGGCTATCTCGTCAAGCGTTACCTCGCCCTGACTGACTGTTTTTGCAAAATATTTTCCATAAGAGCTGCTACTCTTGATATTGTTCTTGATAAGTTTGATATGTACTGCCATTTTTGTTTTGCTATTTTTCTAATTATCTATCACTATTTGTTGTAACTTGTTTATTGTCAGTTTGTTATGTGAAGTGATAGATTTTTTTCTATCTATCACTACCATCACTCAAAGTAAAACAAGTTGTTTTACTTTCTAAAGTGCCATCTTTCCCTATTGTAAAGACTATCTGAAGCATAGTAAAACAAGTTGTTTTACTTTTGTAGATTATATCTCTTCAACTCTGAATACTGATCCTTTGTTCAACCGTTTGTGTTCATAACCCATTTTAGTCAACCTTCTTCCGAGTTCAACGTCCGTTCCTTTCGTAATAGTAAAGGTAGGGAATTGTTTCTCAAGTCGCTTCATGATTAACTGGAGGGATACGAAGACTGCATCCTCGGATGTCTCTTCGGGTGCCAGATAGGTGAGGGCAATCATCTGCTCGTAGTTGCTGACCTGCTGGAACTGTTCGTTCTGCTGCATGATACGGGCGTTCTCCTCGTCTTCGAACCAGTAGCGGCGCCCCTGCTGCAGCTCGGTATAGAGCTGGGCGTAGAGCATGTCGTAATTAATCCGTCCCGAGTTGTCAATCTCATCAGCATAAACGCAGACAAAGCGGCGCGAGCCTGTGGGGTCAACGAGAGGACGGCGGTTGTTGGTGGTGGCGATGAACGAGGCAAACCTCTGGCGCTCTTCCATCGTCTTGCCGTATGGCGGACGGAACTTGATGTCGTGTTTTGAGATGAGGTACTTCAAAATGGGCTGCTGATTTTTTGACATGGCATCAAACTCGTCGATATTGATGAGGGCATAGCCCGACATAGCGAGGAAGATATCGTTGTCGTTCTTCATCGACAGGCGGTCGTTGAAATACATCTGCAGATATTCTGGCAGCAAGTGGCGGCAGAAGGTGGACTTCCCTGACCCCTGCGGACCGATGAGCATGGGCACGATGGCATTACCGTGCTGGCGGTCCTTGCCGAGCCACTGGGCTGCCATCGAGAGCATCCAGGTGTGAAAGTCGTTTTCCCAGTGATTGTTGTCGGTCTTTACCCGTCGGGCCAGTTCACCTACATAGTCGTGCTTGCCGTTCCATTTTGGCAGGTGGCGCAGATAGTCCTCCATGGGGTAATATTTGGGGATGAGATTCGAGTCGATATAGCGGTTCAAGTCCTTGTCCCACGATTCCACCCCCGCCTTCAGCGCCTTGATGGCCATGGTGTTGCGGGCAGCCTGGTCTAGCGGCTGGAACCCATATCCTACGGCGTTTATGCGATATTCGGGGATGCCAGTCATCACGTTGAGGCGCAGGGTGTAGTGCTCCTTCATATAGGCCTCGGTTTTGAAGGCGAGTAGGGCAGAAGGACGGGTATATTTCATCGGGATGGTCTTCAGGGTTTCCTTGAGGTAGGCTGACTTGAAGGCGGACTCGATGGCATTGTTGTCAAGACTATCAGAAAACAGCGGGATGAATGAAGCGACACGTGCACACCATGCCTGAGGCAATCCTATCTGACGACAACCGTCAGCCAGCTGTTCGAGTACGGCAATGGTGTATTCCTCATCATCACTGATGTCGCGAAACTTCTCAATGGCAGTATCGAGACAATCGTGGAACCGGCGCATTCGGCTGTTGCGCAGACTTAGACCAGGTATTTCCTCTGGATAATTATAGTCGCTAATGTCCTCCTGCATAGGTCGGAATTCGGGTGTCGCTTCCGGTTCTGAAGAAACGGTTAGGGCGATAGCCGATGGATTATAGAATGGCTGCGGATCGTAGCTCGCCTTGCAACTGGTTTCGAAGGTTGGCTCGTGCTCGGCCAAAGGCGTACCCAACTGCGACGAATAGATGAAATGCAGTTTGCGGAAGGCGTTGGTAAGGCTTTGAGCATTGAGCATGAAGCTTTGAGCTTTATGATTACCTTCCGGGACGGGGGCTGCGATGGTGTACTGGCAAACGATGTGGAGCGAATGACCATCGTGCCCCATAAAGCAGAGTAGGGTATAGGGCTGCAGGATGGCCAATCGTTTATATTCCTCAACGGTACTCAGGTCGCGCAGGTTCTCCAGCGAGAGCAATGTCAGGCAGTTGTAGCTTTTTGCTTTCAACTCACCATTCAGTTTCACCCATTCCGCTGCAAAACACACCTCCTTGTTAAAGTCGCATACATACTGCTGACGATAGGTGCCATCCCTCAACTGCGCTACAAACTCCTCGAGTTCTACACGCGTGTACCTCTTTTCATTTCTGTCGGTATTGATAATAGTTATTCTCATTGTTTCTATTGATTAATTATAGGCTACAAAGTTACTAAATATTTTGAGAAAATGCAAGCTTTTTACAGAAAATCTTGCATTTAGCCTTAAAAAAGTGATAGATAAAAAATATCTATCACTCATGTTAT
>CAMVMF010000110.1 GCA_947168515.1 uncultured Bacteroidales bacterium | reverse complement strand
TCTTCGGCTGCGAGGTGCTTGCCAAGCAGAAGATGCTCGTCTCATACAAACGCCAAGAACTGATACTGATTGATTAAGGCCCCCGACCCCGCGGATGTTCGGCTGCGTGCCGTTGGTCTGGATTTGCAATCCAGACCCATTGAGTATAAGGATTTTCAATCCGCAATAGAAATGTACTGAACCGAGATAAGTAATTGTTCAAATATATTTTACATATAATTTCCATCTAATTGACCATTAATGATAATTAATGGATAATTAATGGTAATTCGTGTTCATAGTATGCACATTAATTTGGGTCACTGGCTTAATGGATAATTCGTGTTAATAAAATGCACATCAATTGAGATTACTGACTTACCTGACCCAGCAGATGTTCGGTGCCGTTCCGCTGGTCTGGATTTCCCGACCCAGCGGATGTTCGTATCGTGCCGTTGGTCTGGTTTCCCGACCCAGCGGATGTTCGGCTGCGTGTCGCTGGTCCGACCCCGCGGATGTTCGTGTCGTGCCGCTGGTCTGGATTTGCAATCCAGACCCTTTGAGTATAAGGATTTTCAATCCGCTAAAGCAATGTACTGAACCAAGATAAGTAATCCAATCTTGTGGCGCAAAAAAAGGAATCTTCCGGGCACTGGATGGGGCCGGGCCGGCGGGGCACAAACTAAGGCCGGCACTAGAGCAAGGTGTGCTCGATGAGGGTGAAAGTGCCAAGGCCGACGAGAACCAGACCGGCTATGATGTTGGCCGCTTTTTCGGGAATGGGGATGCTACGTTTGCCCAGAAACCAGCCCAGCAGCGAAACCACGAAGGTGACCAGCCCGATGACGACAACGGTGACAATAATGTCGCGGGAGGTGTTGTTGAGGCCGAAACCGATGCCCACCACAAAGGCATCGATGCTGGTGGCAATGCCCAAGAGGCACATGACACCGAAACGGGCGACATCGAGATGCTTGTCCTCGTCGTTGGGATGAAAGGCCTCCCACACCATCCTGCCACCGACAAAAAGAAGCAGGAAGAAAGCAATCCAATGGTCGACTGCCTCGACATAGGACCTAAAAGCCTCGCCCAGGAGGGCACCCAAAAGCGGGAACAGCCCCTGGAAAAAGCCGAAGGTGACAGCCATCAGCAGCCCCCTACGTAGGGCCATCTTGCTCTTGAAAGAGCTAGAGGTGGAGACCACCAGGCTGTCGACACAGAGGGCCAAGGCGATGAGGAAAGATTCTAGAAGTGTCATGACAGGCTATTCGACAGAAGAGGACGCACTGCTTTTGCGAGGGATAAGCAGGGAGAAGAGGATGGAAAAGACCAGAATGCCGAGAATGACCATCAGCGATGCCATGGTGCTGATGGATAGGCCGAAAAACTCGTGGCCAATCATCTTGACACCGATGAAGCACAGGAGAGCGCCGAGGCCGTATTTGAGCAACCAGAACTTGTCGGTGATGTCGCTGAGGAGGAAGAAAAGCGACCGCAGCCCCATGATGGCGAAGATGTTGGAGAAATAGACGATGAAGGGGTCGGTAGTGACCGAGAACACTGCAGGGATGCTGTCGACGGCAAAGATGATGTCGGAAAACTCGATGACAAGCAGGACCAAGAAGAGCGGGGTCATGTAGTTGCGGCCATTGATCTTGGTGAAGAAGTTATGGCCATCGACCTGGGTGGTGACAGGGAAGAAACGGCTGGCAAAACGGACGGCAGGATGGTTGGCCGTGTCGATTTTCTCATCGCCCTTGTCGCGGAACATCTTGATGCCGCTGTAGATAAGGATGACTCCAAAGATAGCCAAAACCCACGAGACACGCTCCACGAGGGTTCCCAGCAGGAAGATGAAGAGGAAACGAAGCACGATGGCTCCCAAGATGCCCCAGAAAAGGATTCGGTGGTAGTAACGTTTGTCGATGCCGAAACTGACGAAAATCATAATCATCACGAAGATATTGTCGATAGAGAGCGACTCCTCGAGGAAATAACCCGCCAGGTACTGCTGGAAGACCTCTTTGCGATAGATTTCTAGAGCCGCGCCATACTCCATCGAAGGCTGGATGATATGCTCGATGCCGGTGGACTTGGCGTAGGCGAGCAAATCCTCCATGGTGGTGATGCCGTGTATCCATTCTGCCTTGAAGAGGAGCAACAGGCCAAAGAGCATGGCCAGCGTGATCCAGATGCCAGTCCAGGTGGCAGCTTCCTTGATTTTGATGACATGGTCTTTCTTGTGGAAGACCCCTAGGTCGAGGGCTAACATGACAACCATGAAAGCCATAAAGAGTGCGAAAAATAAAAAACGCGATGACATATGTGTTCTTATTATGTTTTTTGTCTCTATTAATAACCCTATAAATAAAAAATCTCACAGACTGCCCACCGAGCCGCCCATGAGTCTCATTGCTTACGAGCAGTGCCAAGCCATTGCTGACCAGTGATTTGTTGACACCACCCACGGCCTTTGCCGCCAATTACTCCCTCATAAAAACGGCTGCAAAGATACGAAAAAAAAATGACATAGCCAGAATTATTTGAATCTGCCAAACGAGGAATGAGACTTTCATAATTCGGCAAAACGGTAGCCGGTCGTGTCGGGAAGGAGTTCTTTGTAGCCTTGCGCGGGAAGGGTGAAATAACGGGGGAAGGCGTTGCCCTCTTCAAACAGACGGAAGCCGACGGCAAAGAGGATGTAGAAGACCAACATGGGATAGATGAAGAAGGCCAGCGCCACGAGGAGGGCCAGGACTGCGTAATAGGCGAAAGGCTTTACCCCATCGCTTTTGCACATCCAGGCATAGAGCATGGGGACATAGAACATGAGTTGGAACGACTCGGAGATACTATATAAACCACCAAATTTTTTTTAAAATATTTTTCATTACATT
>CAMVMF010000109.1 GCA_947168515.1 uncultured Bacteroidales bacterium | reverse complement strand
GCTGGAGTATCGATTACCTGTTCTCGCTACTGGAAATTTGATGCGTTTGCCCTGACCTTGTTGTATATTAAAATTTTTTTGTATCTTTGTAATCGCTAGCAAAGCGGCAATAAACCTATACAATGGCATCAAACCTATTGCTATTGTAGATGTTGCTGTTTTGGATACTTAGTAATATGAAGTGTAAAGAAAATAATTTTAATATATGAAAAAGTTATATATTCTCTCGTTTTTGGTAGTATTGCTAATGAGTGGACACTTTATTGCATGAATGCTTGAATGTGTTAATGCTTGAGTGGCTGACGCAGTCAAAATACTCAAACTATTAAGTGACTAGACTATCAAGCACAAACTCTTTCCACCGTTATTGTAACAATGAGGACACTTTGCTTAAAAGCTTCTGCCAGTGTCGGACGATAATTAGAACTCAATAAAAATAAAGGAATTTCAAGACAAAAACAATAATCATATATGAAAAAGAAACTATTATCCCTTATACTCCTGCTCTTTGCGGGCATATCCGCTTCCTACGCCTATGACTTCAGTAAAGTGGCTCCAGGTGGGAAGACTATGTATTATACTATCACTTCCAGTGGTAGTTCACCTGAAGTAATGGTGACATATCCGGGTTCAAGCAGTTCAGATCCTTGGAGTAGTTATACCAAGCCAACAGGTAGTCTTACCATTCCTTCCACTGTCACCAATGTGGGAACTACCTATTCTGTCACTTCTATTGGTGAAGATGCATTCTATGGCTGTAGTGAACTGACATCCGTGACAATTCCCAACTCCGTTACCTCGATAGGGAGTTATGCATTCAGTTCCGACTCGAACCTTACCTCCGTGACCATCCCCAACTCCGTCACCTCGATAGGGGATCATGCATTTGCAAACTGCTGGAACCTTGCCTCCGTGACCATCCCCAACTCTGTCACCTCGATAGAGGATAGTGCATTCTATCGCTGCAGCAGCCTTACCTCCGTGACCATCCCCAACTCCGTCACCTCGATAGGGGATAATGCATTCGATCACTGCAGCAGCCTTGCCTCCGTGACCATCCCCAACTCCGTCACCTCGATAGGGGATCATGCATTTGCAAACTGCTGGAACCTTGCCTCCGTGACCATCCCCAACTCCGTCATCTCGATAGGACATGGGGCTTTCTATGGCTGCAGCAGCCTTGCCTCCGTGACCATCTCCGACTCCGTCACCTCAATAGGGAATTATGTATTCGCTTACTGCAGCATTCTTACCTCCGTGACCATCCCCAACTCCGTCACCTCGATAGGGGATAATGCATTCTATCGCTGCGGAAGCCTTGCCTCCGTGACCATCGGCAACTCCGTCACCTCGATAGGGGATAATGCATTCGAATACTGCTGGAACCTTGCCTCCGTGACCATCCCCAACTCCGTCACCTCGATAGGGAGTGGAGCATTCTATCGCTGCAGCAGCCTTACCTCCGTGACCATCCCCAACTCAGTCATCTCGATAGGACATGGGGCATTCTATGGCTGCAGCAGCCTTGCCTCCGTGACCATCCCCGACTCCGTCACCTCGATAGGGAATTATGCATTCTACCAATGCAGCGGCCTTGCTTCCGTGACCATCCCATACTCCGTCACTTCGATAGGGAATTATGCATTCTATCAATGCAGCAGTCTTGCCTCCATAACCGCCAAGCCTATTGTCGCACCTTCGGCAGAGGGTAATTATACATTTGCCGCCGTACCAAGTAACATTCCTCTGTATATTCCGTGTGGAAGTAGTAGTTCATACTCATCAGCCATAGGATGGAGTCGTTTCTCCAGCTCTATCGAAGTGATGTTTGACAGTGTCCATGTGACCTCTGCCGATGAAAGCAGGGGGACTGCGTCGGTCGTCACCCAACCCACTTGTGCATCACCCACGACCACCATTGTGGCTACTTCCAACGATGGATTCATTTTCGCAGGCTGGATTAGCGGAGGTTCGGTGGTCTCGACCAACGCCACATATACTTTCACTGTATCCTCCGATACTACTCTGACGGCATACTTCCTTCCCGATACGGGTCAGAATGTTGAATACGACACGGTGTGCGACAGTCTTGTATGGCATGGGAATGTGTACACCACCTCGGGAGTATACCTGTATAATCACATTCTGACAGACAATCCCGGTGTGGACACGCTCTACCTGTCGGTGAACCACAGCAGCACCGGCGTGGACGAGCAGGAGGTGTGCGACGCCATCATCTGGTACGACCAGCTGTACGACGACACGGCATCGCATCCGACACATACCTTGTCGAACGCGGCAGGCTGCGACAGCGTGGTGACGCTGAACCTGACCATCCACCAGAGCAGCGAGACAGTCGACATGCAGACAGCCTGCGACAGCCTGGAGTGGGACGGCACGACCTACTACAGCAGTATCGAAGGCCCGATGGCATTCTACACCAATGCCTATGGCTGCGACAGCATCGTGACGCTAAGCCTGACCATCACGTCATGTAGCAGTGCCGAGCACATCGCGGCGTGCGACAGCCTCGTGTGGCACGGGACGACCTATACCGAATCCGGCACATACCTCTACGACCATACATTGACTGAGCCCGACCGTCCCGGCGTGGACACCCTCTACCTGACGGTGAACCACAGCAGCACCGGAGTGGACGAGCAGGAGGTGTGCGACGCCATCATCTGGTACGACCAGCTGTACGACGACACCTCATTGCATCCGACACACACCTTGTCGAACGCGGCAGGCTGCGACAGCGTGGTGACACTGCACCTCACCATCAACAGCAGCACACAAAGCATAGACAGCCGAATGGTCTGCGACAGCCTGACCTGGCATGACAGCCTTTACACGGCCTTTACCACGACTCCGACCTTCACCACC
>CAMVMF010000108.1 GCA_947168515.1 uncultured Bacteroidales bacterium | reverse complement strand
CTCAACTCTCAACTCTCAACTCTCAACGGCCCTTTTAGTTTTTACCTTTTACCTTTTATAATCTGTAGGCCGTTCGGCCAACGTTCCTTCTTTTTTCGTTTGCAAAGGTACAACTAAATTCTGAGGAAAAATCCATCGTCCCCACATATTTTTCCCACGAAAATCACACAGCCCTGGGTATTTCATCCTTCTAGCATAGAGAAGACCGCTGTCGAAAAGGCTTTTTGACACACCTTTTGAGGCTACTTCCATCCTGCTGAGCCGTCATGCCCGCCGGGCTACCGGCACAGCGTCACCGTACCGGTCCTGCGCTGCGTGCTTAGGGGCGTGAGGGATGTGGTGTAGCGGATCATGTAGGCATAGGAACCCTGCGGGCAGGGGGTGCCGCCCGTGCTGCCGTCCCAGGGCGTGTCGGGGTTGTCGGCATGGAACACCTGCCGGCCGCTACGGTCGTAGATGGTGATTTCGTAAGTGCGGATGTGCGGGGTGGTGGTTACGCGGAAGGTGCTCAGGGCAGGATCGGGGTGCGCGGGCATGAAGATATTGGGGACAAAGAGACAGGGGCGCACCATGGCGACGGCGGCACGGGCCGAGTCTTGGCAGTACTCGTTGCCGCAGACGAGCAGCACACGCACCGAATCCATCCCGAGGTCGGCCTGATAGGTAATCCGATAGTTGTTGTCGGAGTAGAATTGGCCGTTGACGTACCAGCGGCTCCAGGGGCTGGGGCCGCCTCTGCGTGTGGCCGTAAGGCAAAGGTGTTGCTCGTCGAGGGCGGCAGGGCTCAGCTCCAATTGGGCGGCCGGAGTCGCCATGGGGGCCAGCGTCACCCGGTCCGACGAAGGACAGAAACCCGTGTCCCTCCAGTCTGCGGTCACCCAATAGTCCATGGTGTCCTCCACAGCCACGGTCAGCCGGTATTCACCCGCATGGCAGGGTGCGGAGTCGACACTGGTGTGCCAAAACAGATAGGGCGCCTCGGTCAGGGCTTGGAGGCTATAGGTTTGGCTTGCGCAGTCGAAGTCGGACCGAATGGCTACCGTGGGAGGTTCCGTCACGGCAAGATGCAACGAGACAACGCTGTCGCAGCGGTGGCTGCCGAGGGTGTCAAAAGCGTATTGCCCCTCATGGCCGTAGGAGGTGCCGTGGAAGAGGTAGGAAGTGCCTTGGCAGATGGTGTCGAAAAGATGTGCGGTGTCCGAACGGTGGAGGGTGAGGTCTAGGGTGGCCAACGAGTCGCAGCCGATGTGGTTGGGCAGCCGGGTCTGCAGGCGGCAGCCCTCATAAAGCAGCGTGTCCGCAGCATCCCAATAAAACGAGTCGCAACCCTGGACTGTGGTATCGGAATAAGAAGAGTGGTTGACGGTCAGCGACAGGACCACCATCGAGTCGCAGCCATCGGTGTCTTGCAGCACCAGCGAATCGGTGGCCGACCCGCTGTAGCCCATTCCCCTGGCATCCCAATAAAAAGTGTCGCAAACCACGGTGTCAAAACCCTGTCGGCTCTGTTGACGAATGGTCAGGTGCAAAGTGTCCACACTGGGTACCCCTTGGGCGTTGTCGTAGGCGAAGGTGTATGTGCCGGAGGCGGCGTATAGCGAACCATGCCATCTGTAGCTGCCGCAGGCTGTGTCATAGACCACCTGGTGGCTGCTGTAGAACAGGGTCAGCAGCAGCGTGTCGACACTTCGGCACCCATAGTCGTTGAGGTAGGTGTAAGCGTAGAGGCCAGAAGCGGTATAAGTCGAGTCGTGCCATAGGTAGGAGTCTGTCGCAGTGTCGCAGATGCTGTTGTGGCTGCCATGGTATACGAAAAGATATAGTGTGTCGGCGCTGGGACAGCTCGCCGTGTTGATGTAGTTATAGGATAGAACGGCGGTAGAGTCAAATTCTGTACCATGCCAGATGTAGCTTTCGCAGGCCGATACGAAATAGGTGTCATGGCTGCTGTGGTTGACAATCAGGTGCAGGGTGTCGGTGCTGGGACAGTTCTGAGTGTTGGTGTAGTCGAAGGTGTAGACCCCAGTGGTGTTGTAGTCCGTGCCGTGCCATGTGTAGTTGTCACAGGAAGTGTCAGAGTAGGCGAGATGGCTGCTGTGGTAGACAGTCAGATGCAGTGTATCGGTGCTGGGACAGTTCTCCGCGTTAATATAATCGAATGTGTAGTCCCCAGAAATGTTGTAAGTAGTGCTGTGCCATGTGTAGTAGTCGCAGGAGGTATCAGAATAGGCGTTGTGGTCTCCGTGGTGGATGGTGAGCATCAGGGTGTCGGTGCTGGGGCAGTTCTGAGTATTCGTATAGTCGAAGGTGTAGTCTCCGGTGGTGTTGTAGGTGGCCCCGTGCCATGTGTAGTAGTCGCAGGAGGTGTCATGGTATGCGTTGTGGTCGCCGTGGTGGATGGTGAGCATCAGGGTGTCGGTGCTGGGTGCACCTTGGTCGTTAATATAGGAATAGGTGTAACGCCCAGATGCTGTGTAGGTGGTGCCGTGCCATGTGTAAGACTCGCACGCGGTAGCACTCTCGACATGGTGGCTGCTGTAGTTGATGGTGAGGTGTAGCGTATCGGTGCTGGAGCATCCGTCGTCGTTGGTGTAAGCATAGGTGTAGGTGTCAGAGATGGTATATGTTGTGCCGTGCCAAGTATAAAAGTCGGTGGCGGTATCGCAATATGTATAATGACTGCTATGGTTGACGGTTAGATGCAAGGTGTCTGTACTGGGACAATTCTGGGCGTTGGTATAGTCGAAGGTGTAGTCCCCAGATGTATTGTAGGCGTTGCCATGCCAGATATAGTTGTCACAAGCCGTATCTGCATAGGCAAGATGGCTGCCGTGGTTGACGGTCAGGTGTAGTGTATCGGTGCTGGGACAGTTCTGCACGTTGGTATAGTCGAAGGTGTAGTTTCCAGTGGTGTTGTAGGTGGCCCCGTGCCATGTGTAGCTGTCGCAGGAGGTATCAGAATAGGCGTTGTGGTCTCCGTGGTGGATGGTGAGCATCAGGGTGTCGGTGCTGGGGCAGTTCTGAGTATTCGTATAGTCGAAGGTGTAGTCTCCGGTGGTGTTGTAGGTGGCCCCGTGCCATGTGTAGTAGTCGCAGGAGGTGTCATGGTATGCGTTGTGGTCGCCGTGGTGGATGGTGAGCATCAGGGTGTCGGTGCTGGGTGCACCTTGGTCGTTAA
>CAMVMF010000107.1 GCA_947168515.1 uncultured Bacteroidales bacterium | reverse complement strand
GCCATGCTCAAGAAACTGCCGCGCGAGATGCAGTACATCGTCTGGAGCTACGGCGCACAGGAGAGCTACGATCAAATGATAGCCCCATTTGCCAAACTGCATCAAGAGCAGGGTACCCAGTTCTGGGTGGCCCCCGGTGTGAGCCACTGGAGCTCACTGCCGCTGGTACACAACTATATACAGAATATAGCCTATCTGGCCCGCGACGGTTACAAGGCCGGTGCCCGCGGACTGATGAACACTGCCTGGGACGACAGTGGCGAGAGCCTCTTCGGCGACTGCTGGCATGCCATGGCCTGGGCTGCCGAGATGGCCTGGCATCCACTCAACGAGACCGACCCTCAGAAGGCCCAGAAAGAGCTAGCCGAACGCGAACGCCAGTTCAACGAGAATTACGACCGGCTGCGCAATATTGACTATAACAAGCGCTACAGAGACAATAAGAGTGCCTCGGTGACCAAGATGATTTACGCCGTAGGCGAACTGGCCCAGAACCCCTACGTGGGAGACTGGTACACTACCAAGGCTCTCATGCTGCCCCTCACCGACTTCTATCCCGCCGTCACGGACAGCAGCATCCTAGTCCGTTGCGACAGCGTGGAAGCCGTGGTCAGCCGCGCACTAAACCTCGTCGATGCCGACATGGAGCCTCACTTTGCCTATGACTGTCACCGTCTCTTGTGCGTAGCCCAGAAAAGCCGTCTGCGGGTGATGCTCTACAACTCGTTCCAGAACAACGGTGCCCGAAAAGTGGAAATACAGGAGTACAGCAAGAACTATTTCCGCAACCTTCACAACCTCAAGTTGGAATACCTACGCTTGTGGGACGACGAGTGCACCGACTACAGCCGCGACACCATCTGCAACCGCTATGACCGCCTGGGACGCGAGGTGCAAGACTTTCGCCAGCGGGTGTTCATCACCAACAGCTACAAAGACAAGAAGATGTACATCGCCCTCCAAACCCTCTTCAACGACCGCCCCATCTACTTCACCGTTGACGGCCGCAAGCCATCGCAGGGTTCCAACCTCTATAAAAGGCCTTTCACCATTGGCCGCAGCTGCATCGTCAAAGCCGTCACCTACAACAAGTGGGACGAGCCCGTTTACAGCGAGCAGTACCTTCTTTTCCATAAAGCCATCGGCAACCTGGCCAAACTCAACACCCCCTATAGCGACTACCGTCCCGTCTATAGTGGCGGTGGCGACAATGCCTTGGTGGACGGCATCCTTGGCAGCGACAACAACTATGCCGACGGCCACTGGCAGGGTTACTGGGGCAAGGACATCGACGTAGAGTTGGACCTCAAGTCCGTCACGCTGGTCAAGAATATCACTATGCGCTTCTTGCAGAACACCCTCGACTGGATAATGGCACCCGAAACCATTGAGATCTACACCTCCAGCGATGGTACCACATGGAAGAAAGAACACACCGAGCACTTTACCCCTGACTTCCGCGAGCGGGGCAATATCATTCGAACCGATGCCATCCGTGACCTAAAGCTCAACACCCGCTACCTGCGCATAGTGGCCAAGAACCCTGGCGGCCTCCCCCAGTGGCATCCTGCCCCCGGTGCCGACAGCTACATGTTCTGCGATGAAATAGTGGTGGAATAACCCTGCAAAAAAATACAACACAAAAAGGGTCACGAACAATCGTGACCCTTTTCTACTATTAGTAGCTGAAACTGCTGCCGCCAAGAAATTCCCGCATGATGCTGGTGGGTGGGATGTACTTAGGGTCGATGGGGTCGAAAAAGTTGAGGAACTTGAGCAAGTGCGTGGCCTCGGCATATTCCTCACAGTTTTCGGGCACATGCTTCAGCTGTGGCTCAGCATAAATCTTCAGCACGCCAATCTCATACAGCAATGCCGAGTTGAACATCACGTCGGCATTCTCCTGAAATGGAAAGATATTGATTGTCTCGCCACGGCGCACCTCAGACCAACGATGAAGGGTGTTATAGGCATCCCACCCGCGGAAATTGTTGTCGCGAACGATGCGTCGGAGCATGCGGTTCTCATTGGTGTGGATGATGTTGACATCGTCGATGGCTATCTGGGTGAGGGCGGAGACATAGATGCGGAATTTGAGCGCATCATCAATCTGCGCTGTGAGCTTGGGGTTGAGTGCATGAATGCCTTCTACCAACAGGATGCTATGGGGACCCATCTGCAGGCTCTTGCCATCGAAATAGGGATTTCCTTTGATGAAGTCGAAAGTGGGAATCTCTACCTTTTCTCCATTGAAAAGCCGCAGGAGATGGTCGTTCAGCAACGGTATATCGAGAGCGTCGATTGACTCAAAGTCAAATTCGCCATTGGGTAACTTGGGGGTACGGTCACGACTGACAAAATAGTCGTCGAGCGACAGCTGCTTGACATTGAAACCCAGCACACTCAGCTGCACACTCAGCCGTCGGCAGGAAGTGGTCTTGCCTGACGAGGAAGGGCCCGCCAGCAATACCATGCGCACCTGGTCGCGACGTTGGAATATCATGTCGGCAATCTCTGCATACTTCTTTTCGTGTAATGCCTCGGCCACATGGATGAGGTGGTTCTCGCCTTTGTCGCGCACGATGCGGTTGAGGTCGGCAATGGTGGGCACACGTAGCAGGTCGGCCCAGCGGTGGTGCTCCTTGAAGATGCTGAACAACTTGGGCGTGTCGGGAAACATGGCCAACTTATCAATGTGTTTGGGGTCGGGCATCTGCAATAGAAAGCCCGAATCGGAGTAGGTGCAGAACTCCCACATGCGCAGGCAGCCCGTGCTGGGCACCAACTTGGTGTGGAACTTGTGGACAGTGTCGCCCAAATAGTTCATGGTGATATAGAGCTGTCCCAAAGACTCCATGAGTTTCAGGGTCTCAGGGATATCAGCCTGTTTCACTACCTCAATGGCATCAGTCAACAGCATCACCTTCGATTGGAAAGGGAGGTCTTCTTGCTGTAATTCCACCATGCGGTCACGCACCGTGGAGGCAATAAGGTAGCGGTCCTCTTCGCCTGAGTTTTCTATGGTGCAGTAGAAACCGCCCTGCATGGAATGTTTCACGGCCAGGCGGGCAAGGGGATAGGTCTCGCGGACGGCCTTATAAAGCATGAAGATGAGCGACGACTGGTACATGCGCCAGCCCTGTGGGTCGGTGATGTCGAAGAAACGGATGGTCTTGGGGTTGTATATGCGGTAGTTCATATCCTCCACCACGTTGTTGACCAGCGCACCAAGAATGGGGCGCGGCAGGGGCCATTGTTTCAAATCGGTATAGTATTTTTGAGAGAGGGCGGCTAGCGTGGTGCCAGCTTTGATGGTTCTGCGTTCGTGGGTGTTTTCAATGACAACTTCAAGTGTATCCATGCTTTTTTTAGATAAAAATAATTATTAATAACGTAAACGAATTTTTTTTAGTATCTTTGCACCGC
>CAMVMF010000106.1 GCA_947168515.1 uncultured Bacteroidales bacterium | reverse complement strand
ACGGTTCTATTTCTGTTAATTACAAACCTTTCAAACGCTAGTGATTTGCAATCCGCATGAAAAAAACCTTTGTTGTTGGATAGGCCGACGAAGGCACGTTGCACATCGTCTACACCTACCGCCGCACCCACATCAAGCACGTCCATGTCCAGCTGTCAGCCAATAACTAGCAACCTCATGTAACGGTTGTGGGCTTGGGGAATTACAAATTCCCCTACTCAATTGTGGCGGATTGCAAATCCGCCACAACGGAACACGACAACAGTCCCAATCGGCAATAATCAGCCATCAATATGTCCATACAGTAAAACAATCCGTCTAATTCGTCCAATCCGTGTTCGATCCCATCATCTTCAGTTGTCAGATTCCTCTCATCCATTTCCCTGCCTGCAGAAGGCCTCTCCAAAAGCATACGTGTTTGTCGTGTCTTCCAATAAATGCCAGTTCTCCAACCAACCCTGCGTGACCTACTCTTCCCGATGGTTTTATTCAGGTGTAGACAGCTTCCGTGCCTCTCTTTTTGACTTTTTTTCGCTCAAAACTTTGTCATTTATAGAAAATTGCATATATTTGCACCATTAAACAGGCAAAAATATATATTAACTAAATACAACGAAACGAAACAGATAGAATAGTACAACAAAAATATCACATATTGTAAAAGCATTTCGCTTATCTCTGTAACTCTTGAAATCTCAACAATTCCAAGACCATGTTCTAGAAAGCAGAAATGCTCACGAGTCTAATCGTGGGCTTTCTAATAACGTATTACAGGTAGTCGAGAACCTCAAGAGTTAATCAGAAGTTCACGATTACTTTTTTTATGTTTCTATAGAAGGCTACTATGATGAGGATCAAGTTTTTTATGATTGTCTTGCTACTTGCTATGTGTGGCGGGGCCATGGCACAATGCTACCAGCCCACCATGAATGCGGCACGGCAGGAGGAGCGCGTGGGTAATTACCAACGGGCTGCCCAACTGTACCGCGAGGCGCAGAACTGCTATGAGGCCACCGCCCAGCAGAAGACTGTGGCCAAGACCGCCGAGGGGCGTTGCCGCAAAGCCTTAGAACCAAAGCCATCCAAACCCACAGAACCGTCCATCACCCCACCGCAAAAAGTGAGCGTGTCGCATTACAGCAGTGGCGCCAACGAGGTGTTTACCGTTGGGAATGTTACGTTCAAGATGGTGTGGGTAGAGGGAGGCACCTTCACCATGGGCTGCACCCCGGAGCAAGGCGACGACTGCTGGAGTGTTGAGTCGCCGGCCCACAGCGTCACCCTTGACGGCTACTACATCGGCGAGACCGAAGTGACGCAGGCCCTGTGGACGGCGGTGATGGGTAGCAACCCGAGCTATCATAAAGGCAACAACCTGCCGGTGGAGCAAGTCTCTTGGGTCGATGCACAAAATTTCATCAAGAGACTGAGCCAGCTGACGGGCTGCACCTTCAGCCTGCCCACGGAGGCGGAGTGGGAGTATGCCGCACGCGGCGGCAGCAAGAACCGTGGCTACAAGTACGCCGGCAGCAACGGCATCGATGCGGTGGCATGGTATGACGGCAATAGCGGTGACCAGACCTACCCCGTGGCGCAGAAAGCGGCTAACGAGCTGGGGCTGTACGACATGAGCGGCAACGTGTGGGAGTGGTGTTCGGACTGGAAAGGCGGCTATAGCAGCGGTGCACAGCGCAACCCTACGGGACCGGGTTCCGGCTCTGGCCGGGTGCTCCGTGGCGGTAGTTGGTTCAACTACGCGGGGTACTGCCGCGTCTCCTATCGCTACCGCAGCAACCCCGCCGACCGCGGCTACTTCGGCTTCCGCCTGGTCTTCCGTCCCTAGTTTACCACAAAATGCTAAGATAGGTGAGGCGGAGGCCTGTGGAGTGGAGCAGCGGGAGGAGGGACGACGCCCGCAGCGCAACGCAATGGGCCTCCGCCGTAAAAAAATGATTACATAAGATAACCTCTAGAAATGCCCTGAAAGGGCTTGAACATATCTAGCCCAACGGCAACGCCTTGGGTAAATGAGTGGGATACAAGTGACGTCCTGTAAGGGCAAAACATAAAATACACGATTTTTAGTGCTCACCATAAGTCAGTAACCTCAATTAAAGTGCATTTTTTTACACGAATGACCATGAATTAGCCATTAATTATCATTAATGGTCAATTATATGGCAATTATATGTAAAATATAGTCGAGCAATTATTTATCAAATTCGTTTCATTCATCCCCATGGAGGCATGACGATTTCAATCCCCCTTTCCACTAACTTTATTGAGGCTGAATCTTAGTATCGCCGTACAAACACAGCGCAGTGCGTTGTCAGAATATACCCACACCCGACCTCAACTGGTTACCTTCTCTCTTTTATGATGAGAAAACGGCGCACCCAGGCGGAAGCCTGGGTGCGCCGTTGGTTGGCGTGGTGATTGTTTTTGTTCTGTGGGGTACTTTACGCTGGTAGATGGTGACCGAGAAGTAGACTCTCCACAGGGTGGGATGAGATTAGGCTGGATGGGCAACCCTGCCCATCTGATTATTGGGAGGTGCCATCCGCCACGCCATGTGGGGCGGGGCTGCTAAGTACATCAGATGTCTGTCTCCACAAGGCACTCGTCCAAGGCCTTGGTGATGGCGGCTTTGTCCATCTTCTGGCCGATAAAGACGATTTTTTCCATGCGGTCGCCGTATTGGTCATCCCAGTCGTGGGCCAGGCCAGGGTCGGTGTCAAGCATGTAGTCGAGCTGGTCCTGCGGCATGGTGGCATACCACTGGCCCGCCTCTTTGAGGCCTACCTGTACGCCGGCTTGCTCGAAAAGGTATGACATGTCGGTGTCGTGAGAGAAATAGCAGATGCCTTTGGCACGGATGACAGTCTTGGGCCAATGCTCGCTGACGAAACGGTCGAATTTGTCGATGTCGAAGGCCTGCCGGCGATAGTAGACGAAGGTGCCGATGCCGTATTCCTCCACTTCGCCGCCTTCGTGGTGGTGATGATGGTGGTGGTGATGGCCATGGTCGTCATCGTGGTCGTCGTCTTCCTCTTCCTCTTCGTCGTGATGGTGGTGCTCGTGCTCATCTTCGTCATCGTCCTCGTCGTGGTGGTGGTGGTGATGCTCGTGCTCATCCTCCTCGTCTTCGTCGTGGTGATGGTGGGGGTGTTTGGCTTCCTCGTCTTCTTCGGGAGTGGTGAGACGCTCCAGTTGGCGCACCCATCCGGCAGAACCCGAGGCACGGTCGTAGTTGAAGAAATGGGTGTCGAGGATTTCGTCAAGGTCGATGTCGGCATAGTCGGTCTCGATGATTTGCACACCGGGGTTGAGCTGCATGATGATCTGGCGCAGGCGGTCGACATCCTTGCGCTGGACCTCGGAGATCTTGTTGAGCATGACGATGTTGCAGAACTCTACCTGCTGGATGATGAGGTTTTCGATGTCCTCCTCGCCGATGGCGGAGCCCAGTAGTTTGTCGCCGTTGGCAAACTCGCTCTGCATGCGCAGGGCATCGACCACGGTGACCACGCAGTCCAGCCGCGGGATGCCGTACATGGTGTATTTGGCCTCCATGCGGGGGATGGAGCAGATGGTGCGTGCGATGGGTTCGGGCTCGCAGATGCCGCTGGCCTCGATGACGATGTAGTCGAAGGTGCCGCGCTGCATGATCTCGGTCAGCTGTTCGATGAGGTCCATTTTCAGCGTGCAGCAGATGCATCCGTTCTGCAGGGCTACCAGGCTTTCGTCTTTCTTGCCCACTACGCCGCCTTGCTGGATGAGGGAGGCATCGATGTTCACCTCGCCGATGTCGTTGACGATGACGGCAAATTTGATTCCTTTTTTGTTGCTGAGAATGTGGTTGACCAATGTGGTCTTGCCGCTGCCCAGATAGCCTGTCAGCAGCAGCACGGGGGTGTTATGATATTCGAATTTAGGCATGATGATTATTTTTTATTTTTTTGGTTGCAATAACGGCATTTGTTGTCTATTTATTATTTCGTGCCGCAAAAAATGGTGGTTCAACCAATCGTTGGTTGACGGTGCCTGTAGGCGATGCCTACAGCTGTATCTGTTTCGCCCCTTCAGGGCGACTTGGTTCACCTTTTTTCTGATTGTTGATAGGCACATGGCATAAAAAAAGAAGCCCGA
>CAMVMF010000105.1 GCA_947168515.1 uncultured Bacteroidales bacterium | reverse complement strand
TATAGTATGATTCCAAGAAAACCATGGATGATGGCCGCCATCCTGACAATTAGCGGCCTGTTGGCTTTGACTTCCTGCACCAAGGAGGACGTTGTGCGTGTGATGCCCGAGGGCAGCGGCATCTATCTGAACCCTGTGAAGCCCGACTACCTCAGGCCCGGCGACACGGTGGCCCTGATTTCTCCCTCTTATTTCACTCCGATGGAGAATGTGGAGAAGACCGCCGAGGTGCTGCGTGGCTGGGGGCTGGTGCCGGTGATAGGCCCCAATGTGGGCAAGGTGGAGGCCGGCCGTTATGCCGGAACCGTGGAGGAGCGCCTCAGCGACATCCGCTGGGCCCTGCGCGCCCCCGGTGTCAAGGCCATTATCTGCAACCGTGGCGGCTACGGCTCCATTCAGCTTATCGACCACCTGTCGCTGCAAGAGCTGGCCGCCAGTCCTAAGTGGATTGTGGGCTTCAGCGATATCTCCACCCTCCACGGCCTCTGGACCCGTGCCGACGTGATGAGCATCCACGGCACGATGAGCTCCTTCCTGGCGCAGGGCGGCACCGACGAGAGCAGCACCCTCCTGCGCGACCTGCTGATGGGGCGGGTCCCCCGCTACGAGCTGCCTGCCCACCCGCAGAATATCGAGGGCCGCGCCTCCGGCATCCTGGTGGGCGGCAATCTGTGCACCTTCGTGCCCAATCTGGGCACCCGCGCCGATGCTACCTTGGGCAACGACATCATCCTCTTTATTGAGGAGGTGGAGGAGTCGATGCACAACATCGACCGCCAGTTCAACATCCTGGCCATGAACGGTGTGCTCTCGCGCTGCAAAGGGGTGGTGCTGGGCGAGTTCACCGACTGTGGCACCGAGTTCACCTATGGAAGCGTAGAGGCCATGCTGCGCCCCTATCTGCTGAAGTACAACATCCCGCTGCTGTGTGGCTTCCCCGCCGGGCACGATGCTGTCAATCTGCCGCTGGTGATGGGTGCGCCGGTCACCATGGATGTGCGCACGGATGGTGCTACGCTAACTTTTGGCATCGACGGTGACCAAACCGAGGTGCACACTGCCGACATCATAGCCCCGCCAGCCGATGTCGACCAGCAGTTGGTCCTCTCCGGCAAGAGGGAGTAGGCAGCCCCACGCCGACACCTTCCAAGCAACGGCCCCTCCGCATAGCATTGAAGCGGCGGGGCCGTCTTTCGTTTGTCCCGAATGACATCTGCCAGATGTTTTCTCCTCCTTTTTTTACAATAAAGCATCTTTTTTTGCGTTATGTCTTAAAAAATGCGTATTTTTGCATTTTGAAATTATTGGAAGATTATGAAGAAATATATCCTTGTAGCTGTTTTGCTCTTTACTGCGCTTTCCGTTAATGCTCAGCAGGTTAGTTCGCGTGCCAAGGCGGTGCGTATGCTGGCCTATGCCCGTCCCGAGTATCAGGTGAAGGACGTGAAAGTCTATGCCGACACCATGACGGTGTTCTCCTTGGCCGACTATCCCATCTATCCGTTCGGCAAATGGAGCACGGTCGAGCAGTATATCACCAACAGCCAGCTCCTCTGGTATCGCGAGAGCGGCTACAAGAGTTTCTATGACACCATGACGGTGGCCGTTAACACCCTCTCGCGTCTCGACGGCTCCAACATCAACTGGTATCGCAGCATCTGGACCAAGAACCTGGAGATGGTCTCCGCCAAGATTACTGACACTGCCGTGGTGCTCGACAACGGCATCAAGGTGGGCATGACCAAGGAGGAGGTCTTCAAGGTCATCTTCAAGAGCTACCCCAAGTCCTACACCTCCGAAATCAATGTGCTCAAGGTCATTGCCGGTGCTGCCGAGGTGGGCGAAATCTACACCTTCAAGGGCAACAAGCTCCGCCACATCAAGGTCATCAGCCGCTATAAGTATTATTAATCCCGTGCTGTCTCCCTCAGCGGTCGCGTTCTCGCCATGCGGAAGATAGGTCTCTTTTTCGGTTCGTTCAACCCTGTCCATATAGGGCATTTGGTTATTGCGCATGAGGTGTTGCAGAACAGCAACCTAGACGAGGTATGGTTTGTGGTCTCGCCACAGAACCCCCTCAAGGAGCGCAAGACCTTGCTGGACGACTACCAGCGGCTGGAGATGGTCCGCAGCGCCATTGCCGACGACTACCAGCTGCGGGCCTGCGATGCCGAATTCCACCTGCCCAAACCCAGCTACACGGTGCTCACCCTGGCCCATCTGGGCGAGCAATACCGCGACAAAGAGTTCTGCCTCATCATGGGCTCCGACAATCTGGCCACCTTTGAGCGGTGGCGCAACTGGGAGTATATCCTGCAGCATTACCATATCTACTGCTACCCGCGCCCAGGGTCCGAAAACTGCAAGTTCAGCGACCACCCCCACGTCACCATGGTACAAGTGCCCACCATGGACCTTTCTTCCACCTATATCCGCTCACAAATCCGTGCTGGCAAGGATGTGCGCTACCTAGTGCCGGAACCCGTCTACCAGTACCTTACCGAGATGCATTTCTACGAGAAATGAGGTGGCCTGCTCCTCTGTTTCCCTTTTGCTATCCACTGGTCTGCTATGCCCCCACTTCCCTTTCTGTATATCTTCTATCTTTACCTGTTTATTATTCGGCCGGATAGCGGGGAAGGAACAGGTGTGAATCGTAAGAGCGTGGGGCTCGGTGTTGTCCTTCGTTAGCGGTAGACGTTTGTTTCATTGAAAACAAACCTTATCCAGCAAAGACAGAAAAAAAATATCATTTATTTGATATTTTTTTCGTATTTTTGCAACTAAAATAGAGGGCGACCAAAATGGAGCCGATGGGCCGACGTCGCCAAGGTGATAGGAGAGCAAACTCGTTTACTATCCCACACCCAAGCAAGGTCACCTAAGGCAACCACTCTGGTTGAGGCGGCCCCGCGGGAGCCGATTAACCCCATACGAAGACCTACAAAAGAAACGAAACGAAACATACATAGTGAGACAGAACCAAGTATCACAAACAGAAATTACATCGAAAACGAGGTTCTCAGACCTGCTCAGCACCTCAGTACACTACTAATATTGGCAAAATCTGACAAAGCGGCAATCCTAGGCTCTCCGTCATAACCGGAGAACAAAAAAACAATTTTTAGAACCTACCATCCAATAATTAATAATCTATACAATATGAACTATTTAATTAATATTCTGCTTTATCTATTAGGCGTGTGCGAAGCTGGCATATATGGACCTGTAACCCATGACATGCCAATGCTTCAACAGAAATACGATATGCGCCTCGACTTTGATTTGAATTTGGTTGGGGCTACCGCCAGTGGGGCTTACGCATTGGGCGACCATTGGGGAGTGCAGGGCTCTTTGCAAGGAATGGCTTTTCCAGTCTCGCGCTATGGCGGACAACTTTCCGCAGGATGGTTTACGCCAATGGGGAACAACAATATTGTTGAAGTTTATGCCGGAGTATCTGTTGGTCAGGGAAAGAGGGATACCCCAGATTTTGACATCTACGAGGCTCCGTTTCAATCATATTTTGTCCAGGCCGACTATGGCTGGTGTGGTCTTGCCAATTCGCACATCGACATTGCCCTCGGTGTGAAATGTGGCTATCTGTTT
The DNA here is from genome assembly GCA_947168515.1 of uncultured Bacteroidales bacterium. Taxonomy (GTDB): domain Bacteria; phylum Bacteroidota; class Bacteroidia; order Bacteroidales; family P3; genus Colimorpha. Next base: position 558 of record CAMVMF010000105.1, on the reverse strand, counting down.
GGCGACGGTGAACATGGAGGTTACGTTAACAATCTTGAGACTGATCAGACAACGTTTTATACAACCCCATTTACTTATTCTGCACCGTTCATTGAACCTTCATTGGTGTTCAGATTTGGATGGGAACACCTAAAGTTCAATCTTAATGCAAGTATGACATTGGGCCAAGAAAAAGGGTATGTCACCAGTCTCGAACCGCGCGTAGGTCTTGGCCTCAACTATTATTTCAACACAAAGTCCAAATAATTACGGTGGCAAGGAGGAAGGGTGGGTATCTGATGGGAGGTATGGTTCCTTCTTTCTAGAGCCCAACGCTGTCTTTAGATTCGGATGGGGAAAGTTTAGGATTGACATCAAGTTGGGCTATAACGTTCATCAGGAAAACCCAGAAATAAAACTCCGTAATGTTATGTGTAATTATTTATGCACCGAGTTCTCTCTGAATTATCATTTCTAAACGAGTGGTGGCTCTGCCGTTTAAGGAAAACAAAAAACAATAAAATCTCTTGCCATATGAAAATGAAAACAAAAAAAATGCTTATTTGCCTGCTGGCCCTG
>CAMVMF010000104.1 GCA_947168515.1 uncultured Bacteroidales bacterium | reverse complement strand
GAATCTTCATGCAGGCATGATTACGAATAAAACGAATTTGTAGAAGTCCCCTTAACTTGGTCTCCCCTCCAGCCCATCTGTCTTTGGAATTAGATGCTTACTTACAAGATGACAGCCTATTCAAGATTAACTTGTTCTCCCCTCCAGCCCGTCTGTCTTTGGCAATGGATGCTTACTTACTCTTTTTTTCACTTTCACTACGTGAAAGTAAGAGCACCGCAAATGCCCACTTTTTCGGCGGGCTGCCGTAGGCAGCCCGCCTCGCCAGCATGCCATTTCCGGCCCCTTTTCAAAAAAAAACCTATCTGAAATTAGTTGGCTTTGGGTTCGCTATTTATATTATGTTTGTATTATTATTTACTTAGTTTTTATTTATCAGTAATAAATCAAACAGAATACAACCATAAAGTAAAAAATATAGATGAAAGGCATGGGGTATTCTTGGTGAAACTACGAATACGGGAGGAACCTGCTGCAGGCATAGAAGTAGGACTGCCTGTCACGCAAAAGCAAGCACCGGCAAGTCTCACCTCATACATGAAAAGGCAAATCATACCAGCCTGGCAGGGGCAGCGCAATAAAATAAGACAAAACACGTTATCAATACAAAAAAGACACAAAATGAAAAAGAGAAACACACTTTTGGGGGGCATCCTAGCCTTCATGGTGCTGATGACCGTTGCCTGTGGCAGCCACCATCAAGAAAGCACAGTAGCAGACAGCACCCAGACCGACAGCATCACCGTGGTCAACGAACGCGTTACCGTCATGCACGACCCAACCAGCAACGCCACCATCATAGGACTGCAGGACAAAGCCACCGAGCAGCGCGTGGACCTGTTCAAAGGCTCGTATAACGACAGCCTGCTGGCCGCCCTGATACCTGGCGAGGGGGCTCGCTCCGCCATCAACGTATTCTTGGTGAAATTTCCCGACGGTCCTACCGTGCTCTTCGATGCCGGCATGGGGGGCGAAGAGGGCTTCATGAGCCTACACCAAATGAAACCCGAAGAGGTTGACGCCGTATGCCTCACCCATCTGCACCCCGACCATATAGGAGGACTTCTAGCAGGCGACAAGGCACTACTCCCCAACGCCACCCTCTACCTCTCCCAAACCGAAAATGCCAGCGTCAGCCAGTGGGACAAACGCTCTCCCCTGCTCGCCACCTGGAATAAAATACAGAAAGCCTATGCCGGAAGAATAGAGACCTTTGCTGACAATGCCGCCCTTTTCGACGGGAAGGTTCTGAGCATTCCCGCTCCCGGCCATACGCCCGGGCACACCCTCTTCCGGATAGGCCAGTGCCTCATTGCCGGCGACATCGTCCACTCGCAGGACCTCCAGCTGGAGCACCCCGAATTCTGCGCCCGATATGACCAAGACCCCACCACTGCCGTCGCCACCCGCAAAGAGATTCTAGCATACGTGCAAAACAACCATTTGCAACTGTGCGGAGCCCACTGCTACGAAATGTTTGTTTCTCTGAAATAGACATTCTCACGCCTCGCCATTTTCAAAATAATGTGCGTATTATTAAACATGAATTATCCATTAATAATAATTAATGGACGATTAGATGGCAATTATATGTAAAAAAGTTCGAGCACTTACTGTAACCCCATACAAGCAAGCCCGTCTTCGCTCGGCCTTTCGGCAACATTGAAGTGCCGTCACATACCTTATCTGGCCAGTGCAAGGCTGGTGCAACATTTGATAGCCAAGTGCAAAAAAGTGTGCTCATAATGGTGTATTAGGTGCAAAAAAATGTATCCAAACGGACGAAACATGCGTAAAAAAAGTGTATCTTTGCAGTGACAATATGTGCTAAAAAATGCGTAAAGAAACACGGAACGCATTTTCAATCCATTTCACTTTTTTTAGGTCTGTTTATGACATCTCCGCATTTCTTTCGGCATCATGGCCACATCCCTGTCTTGACACAGCCCGCTACGCCTGCGACAGGGATGCTGCCAATCTGCTCGAAACAAATGCTAATCTGATACAAATCATAACGACGGATTTGGGTTTAACTGTGGCATAATGTGTATTTTCTGTTACCGGGAAAGAGGGCTGGCGGGGGCGCGCACGGCCGTGTGCGCCCCCGCCAGCCCTCTTTCCCCCTGCTCGTGTGGGGCAAAGGTTATTTTTGACGCACAGCACGGACTGCGAGCCCGTACTCGCGGCCGCAGGCGTGCACGTCCTGATAGTCCGAATAGGAGCAAAAGCACCCTGCTAAAGACGGTGTTCTACTTCCATGCCACAGGCGTGGTAGAAACGACAATCTTTCCCTGGTATGACGGAGGAACGCTATAGGTCAGGGGTCTATCCAGTCGCCGTTTTGCTTGATGAGGTTGACTAGTTCGTCGACGGCATCGGCTTGGTCGATGTTGCGTTTCATCACTTCGCGGCCTTTGTAGAGGGTGATTTTGCCAGCGCCCTGTCCCACGTAGCCGTAGTGGGCGTCGGCCATCTCGCCGGGGCCGTTGACGATGCAGCCCATCACGCCAATCTTGACTCCTTTGAGGTGCTGGGTGCGGGCCTTGATTTGCTGTAAGGCCTCCTGTATGTTGTACTGGGTGCGACCGCAGGAGGGGCAGGCGATATACTCGCACTGGCTGATGCGGGCGCCGACGGCTTGCAGGATGTCGTAGGCCACGGGGATTTCCTCCACGGGGTCTTCGGTGAGAGAGACGCGGATGGTGTCGCCGATGCCGTCAATCAGTAGGGCTCCGATGCCGGCGGCACTCTTCAGGCGGCCCTGCATGGCATCGCCCGCCTCGGTGACGCCCAGGTGGATGGGATAGTCCATGCCTAGGGCCTGCATCTTCTGAACGAAGAGGCGCGTGCTCTGCACCATCACCTTGACGTTGCTGGCCTTCATGGAGAAGACGAGCTGGTCATAGTCCTGCTGGCGGCAGACCTGTGCGAACTCGATGGCGCTCTGAGCCATGCCCTCGGGGGTGTTGCCGTAGCGCGACATGATGCGCTCGCTAAGCGAGCCGTGGTTGGTGCCGATGCGCATGGCGGTGTGGTGAGCTTTGCATATCTCTATCAGGTGCGACATTTTGTCGCCGATAAGTTTCAGTTCGTCGTTGTACTCCTGGTCGGTGAAATGGGTTTTGCCGGTGTTGCGGTCGGTGTAGTTGCCGGGGTTGACTCGCACTTTTTCTACTATGGCCGCGGCCGTTTCGGCAGCCAGCGGGTTGAAGTGGATGTCGGCCACCAGGGGGACGGAACAGCCACGGCGAGCCAGCTCATTTTTGATATTGTATAGATTCTCTGCCGCCTTGACATCGGGGGCGGTGATGCGCACCAGCTCGCAGCCGGCCTCGACCAGACGGAGGGTCTGCTCGACGGTGGCTTGAGTGTCCATGGTGTCGGTGTTGGTCATGGACTGAACCCTTATGGGGGCTCCGCCACCCAGGGTGAGATTGCCTATTGTGATTTGTTTGCTCATAGGGAGAGAGTTTTTTTTCGGAGTGATCGGAGTGATCGGAGTTTTCGGAGTACTCTGATTACTCCGATTACTCTGATTACTCCGATCTCTTTTATTTTGTTTTAAAGTAGACTTCGGTGGCGCCGGAGCCGTAGAGTTTCATGGGGGCGTCGACATATTGGATGTTGTCGTAGAGGTCGAGTTCGTTCTGTATCTCGGTCTTGAGCACGCCGCGGCCGACGCCATGGATGAAGACGACTTTTTTGAGGCCGTTGAGCTGGGCGTGGTTGAGGCAGGTGCGGAAGAAACGCTTCTGGAGTTCGTGTTTTTCGATGTCGCTCAGCTTTTCGGGATGGGCGGTGAGGGCTTCGATGTGCAGGTCCACCTCGGCTTCGCCGGGGCGCACCATGTACTGCAGGAGGACGTTCTCGTTTAGTTTCTGGGCGTTCTGTGTCTGCAGCTGGGCCAAGCGGTTTTTAAGATTCTTGAGCTGGTCCTGCAGGTTAGCCACCTGCGAGCGCAGGCGGATATTCTCTTCGAGCAGCTTATCCTCGGTACGGTCATCGGTGCGGCCGGTGAACTTCTCTTTGAGTTTGCGGTTCTGTTCCTGTTCGCGGGCGGCGGCCTTGGACTCGGCCTCGGCCATGCGCTTGGCCTCCTCGGGGCTGGGGAGTTCGCCGGGGACATCCTGGTTGAACACCTTGCCCACCCCGCTCATGTCGGCCATGCGGATGAGCTCCGCCGGGGGCATGGGCATGTCGAAACCCGTGTCATCGCGCACGAAAACGAAGTCTTTGGTGATTTTGGTGACCACTCCGCCACCGATGCTGTTGAGGAATTTAACCTTGTCTCCTATTTGAAAAGTAGCCATATATATGTGTTCTTAAGAGTTATCAGATGAGTTCGTCGGCCAGCTGGTTGAAATCGATGCCGTCGAAGTTGCCGCTGGACATCATGAGCAAATTGGCATCCTTCCAATCCATCCTGCGCAGTTCCTCCACCATAAGTGCCGAGTCGGTGAAGACCCGGACGTTGGGGTTGGCAAAGGCGGCCTGAACCTGCTGTGGGTCGAGGTTGGGGAGCTTTTTCAGCTGCAGGGCATGCTGGCTGTAGTAGACGAACGGCACATCGGCCTTGTCCATGGTGCCGGCATACTGCTTGAGAAACTCGGCCGTGAGGCTGCTGAAGGTATGCAGTTCCATACAGGCCACCAGCCGGCGAGTGGGGTACTGTTCCTTCATGGCGGCAATGGTGGCGCGGAGCTTGGAGGGGGCGTGGGCGAAGTCCTTATACACGGCACTGCTGGCAGCCGCCTTCACCAGTTCCAACCGCTTGCTGGCCCCGTGGAAAGAGCGGATGGCCTCGTCGAACTGGGCATCGGTGACTCCTAGCTGGTTGCAGGCATAACGTGCGGCGGTGAGATTGAGAAGGTTGTGACGGCCGAAAATCAGCAGCGGCACCTCCCCTTCGGGACGAGAAAGGCGGGTGATGCCCTGCGACACCTGATGGGCAGGGACATCGTAGGGAATCTTCGTAATGTCGGTGCGATTGTTCTTCAAAGCCACGTCGCGTACTTCGGGGTCGTCGTTGCAATAGATGAGCGTACCTTGGGGCTCGATCAGGTTGACAAACTTGGCAAACTGGTCTTTGTATATCTCGAAGGTGGGGAAGACATTGATGTGGTCCCACTCGATGCCGGTGACGATAGCCACATGGGGGTGGTAGAGGTGGAACTTGGGGCGGCGGTCGATGGGGGAAGTGAGGTATTCGTCGCCCTCAATCACCATCACCTTGGCGGTCTCGCTGAGGCGCACCATCACCTCAAAACCTTCGAGCTGTGCTCCCACCATATAGTCGGCCTCGATGCCGCAGTGCTGCAGCACATGCAGAATCATGGC
>CAMVMF010000103.1 GCA_947168515.1 uncultured Bacteroidales bacterium | reverse complement strand
CCCAATGGCAACGCCTTGGGTAAATGAGAGGGTTTCTGCTGTGGCGGATTTGCAATCCGACACCACTGAGTATAAGGATTTGCAATCCGCCATTAAGTAACGGTTAAAGAATAAGGTAAAAGGATTAGGCATGATTAGTCAGGTGATTTTCCAGTAAAAATCTAAACATCATTTTACCTCACTAGTGTCTCTTAATCATCGTTAAACTAATTTATATCTAATTTAAGCACATTGTTTTATGACAGAAAAGTATTGTCCGGGGCTTGAATTTCGTACCTTTGTCTTCAACAAAAAGAAGCAAAGATGTACGACGGACGATACGTATTCACCCAAATCACAATGTAGTAGTGAAGATCTTGTAATTATGTTCAGGCCGTTTTACTTCTATAGATGTTGTCGCAAGTGTGGGAAGAAAAAAACGGCTTACTGTAGAGCAGCGGGGCCGGCGGTGACGGTGGTGAGGCCGGTGAGGAGGTGCTGGGCCAAGGTCTGGAGCTGGGCCGAGGTGACGTGCTGGACAGCGTCGATGAAGTTGGCGGAGAACTGCTCGGTAACGCCGGTAAATACCATCTGGCGGTAACGTTCGGAGATTTCGAACGTGCCGTCGATGCTGCGGATGAAGTCGCCCATCATCACGTTGCGGACGCGCTCCAGCTCCTCGGTGGGGACAGGCTGCTGCTGGAGGAGGGCTATCTCGCGAAACACCTCGTCGACAGCGGGGCGGGTGGCCTCGGCGGCCACGTCGGCGGTGATGAAGAAGACGATGCTGCCGCGGTAGACCTGGGTCTGGCTGTAGATGCCGTAGGTGTAGCCCTTGTCCTCGCGGATGTTGCTCATGAGTCGGGAGCCGAAATAGCCGCCCAGGACGGTGCTCAAGACCATGAACTGGGCATACTCCATCTCATCCCACCGCAAAGGCAGGATGCTGCCAATGCGGATGGTGGACTGCACGGCAGAGGGCATGACGAGCGCGGACTGCCGCTGTTCGTTCAGTGGGTTGGGGGGTGGGAGCACGATAGGGGGCTGCTGCTGCGCCGTGGCAGCAGGGGCCAGATGACGGTCGGCCAAGGCGAGGAGGTCCTCGTCGACATTGCCGCCCATGGTAATGTGGGCCACGGCAAGGTCATAGTGGCGACGCTGGAACTCGACGACGGAGTCGAGCGTAAGGCTGTCCAAGTCGTCAACGGTGGCATAGCAGCCCAGGGGATGGTCGCGCCCATAGAGCAGTTCGTAAAAAAGATTGCGGGCCATGTAGTTGGTTTTCTGAAAGCCCGTGGCTATGGCCTGCCGACGATGCCCCACATAGGCTTCGAAGAGCTGCGGGGTGACCAGCGGATGGTCGAACATCTCGCGCAGAAGGGGGAAGAGTTCCTCGGCATACTTGCGGAGGAAAAAGAAGGAGATGTTGCCCTGGCAGACATCAGTCATGCGCTCGACGACGATGCCGCGGAAATCAAGGAACTCAGCAATGGTGGATGCATCGTGAAGCGTGGTGGCCTCACAGAAAAGCTGGTTGGCGGCATGCGCCTGCGACATCAGCCACTGATAGGCACTGCCGGCCTCAAAGGTGAGGTCGAGCTTGACGAGGTCGATATTGGGATTATGGAAATAATAGAGCGTGTTGCCGTTGGGGAGACAGTGGCTGGCCGGAATGAGCGGCTGAAGGGACGGAGGGGTGAGCATACAGGTTGTACTAATATTTTAAGAGCCGAGTGAAGGCCATGAGGAGGCGCGACGAGCAGTGGCTGGGGTTAAACAATCAGAAGGTTGCAGTGAGTTTGACATTGACTTGGCGGGCGGTGAGGTAGTTGGGGACGGCGTAGTAGCGGTTGGTGTAGTCGGCCACCCAGATAAAGGAAACGACATTGCGGTAGTTGAAGAGATTGAAGACATCCACACCCAAAGAGAGGTCGTTGAAGATATGTCCGAGCTTTGAATTGCGGATGCGCTCGAAACGGGTAAGCTGGACGGTGTTGCCCCAGTCGACGCGGAAGTAGGGCGGCAGGGAGTGAACACCGGGGAGGTCGTTGGGATTGGGGGAGGTGACGGGGACGCGGGTGCCGTAGAGGAAGCTGAGGCTCATGCGCCACCAGGGGAACCGAGGCAGATAGTCCTGAAGGAAGATCTTGAAATTGAGACGCTGGTCGGTGGGGCGGGAAAGCCAGCCGAGGCCGTCGCCGAGGAGGTCCTCCTGCGTTTTCATCAGCGAGACGCTGGCCCAGGACTCAAGCCCGGGGACGAAGTCGCCATTGATGCGGAGGCTGACACCGGCGGCATAGCCCACGGCCTCCTGGTCGGGGTTGTAGCGAATGCGTAGATTGTCGATGGTGTATGGCACCAGGTGGGTGATATACTTATAATATATGTCGGCAGTGAACCGGAAAGGCTTGTCCCAGAGGCGGACATTCCAGTCGACGGTGCCCGTGGCCTGGTAGGAGGTCTGGGCAGGCAGGTCGGAACAAAGAGAGCCATCGGGGCGGCGTACTTCGCGATAGAGGTAGGGCTGCTGGTACACACCGGCGGCAAGGCGGTAGAGGATGTCGCGCTGGCTGTGGGGCTTGTAATTCACCGACAGGCGGGGCGAGAAGAGCAGTTGGGCGTTGAGCCTGCCGGCTTCGGCCATGGTGGTATAGTACTGAGCGCGGGCACCGGCACGCACACGCACGAGGTTGTCGCGTCGGGTGTAGAGATTGATTTCGCGCTGGAGGTAAGCGATGCCGCGGAGGGTCTGGAGCTGGTTGTTGGCATTGCAGAAGAGCTGGAGCTGGGGGTTGAAGACGACGGTGTCGTCGAGGCCGGGCGTGTGGTGGTCGGTGGGGAAGCTGTATCCGGCACTGTCCACCCACTTCCACTCACGCATACGGTCGTGGATCTGCTCCAGCTGGGCCTTCACGCCGAAATTCCAATTGCCCAAAGAGGCATAGCGGACCGCCCTGAGCTCGGTAGCATAGATGCCCATGTCGAGGTAGTTGCGGGCGTGCTCCAAGAAGGTGCCCACCCCGCGGTCGAAACGGTTGGTGTCCGCAGCATTCTCGCCCACGCCCACCTCGTAGAGCCAGTACTGGTCCTGGATGTCGTAGAGCTCCTGCTCCTGGTTGTACTGTGCCGAGGTGATCCATCGGAGCTGGAAATCGTCGGAAGGGTGGTAGTCAAGGGCCACGGAGCCGAGAAAGGTGTTGTATTTGTCCGCCTCGCGGCCGTCGAAATAGACATCGAACTCCAACGACTGAGTGGTGGAGCCGCCGAAGGTGGTGGTGCGCGAAGAGGGGATGAGGCCGTAGGCATTGCGTGTCCAGATGGCCAGCACGGAGAGGTCGAGCGTGGGGCTGATGCGGTAGCCGAAGATGCCCTGGAGGTCGGTATAGGAGGTGGTGTAGCTGCCTTCGGTGTCCATGCTCTTGAAGATATAGCTGTTGTTGTGGTGGCGGAGGCCGACACTGTAGCTGAAGCGGTCGCCGAGAAGGCCCTGGGCCGAGGCGCTGGCACCCAGCAGTGACAGCGACACGCGGTGCCGACGCTCTAAGGGACGGCTATAGATGATGTTCAAGACCGAGGACATGCGGTCGCCATAGGTGGCATCGAAGCCGCCGGGCGAGAAAAAGAGATTGTCGACCAGGTCGGGGTTGATGATGCTCATGCCCTCCTGCTGACCGCTGCGAATGAGCTGGGGACGATAGATTTCGACACCATTGATGTACACCAAATTCTCGTCGAAGGAGCCACCCCGGACAGAGTATTGCGAGGAGAGCTCGTTGTTGGAGCTCACATCGGGGAGGGTCTTGATAAGCGTTTCAACACCCTCGTTGGGGCCCACGGTATTTTCAATTTTCTGTATGTCGATTTGGGTGAAAGTGGTCGAGCGGATGCGGTCGTCGGAGACCACCACCTCGTCGAGCTGTGTGGAGAGGGGCTGAAGGGTGATGTTGAGGGTGCGGGTTTCTTTGGGCATGAGTTTGAGGCGCAGCTCCTGAGGCTGGTAGCCGGTGCAGGTGATACGAAGCGAGATGCTGTCGGCGGACTTGACTGAGAGGCGGTAGAAGCCACGGGCATCGGAAACGGCGCCATAGGGAGTCTTGGCGTTGGTTACGCCGACATTGGCATACTCAACAGGCTTTCCCTCAGCATTGGAGACACGTCCCTGCAGGACACCTTGCGCCCACAGCAGGTGGGGAAGCAGGAACAGCAAAGTTATAAAGAGCGACTTGTTCATTATTTTTATTTGCTATAAAACGATGGAATAGAAAAAAAATTGTATCTTTGCAAATTATTTCAATATCGACAGCAACAAATAAAAAGACACAAGATGAAATACAGACTATTATTTGTGGCGCTGATGTTGGTGGGCATGGCCTGCCAGGCGCAGAACCAGATTGACAAGCAAGGCCGCAAGCAGGGTCACTGGGTTAAGACCGACAAACAGGGGGCCAAAATATACGAAGGCACCTTTGTGGACGACATGGAGACCGGCACCTTCACCTACTACTACCCCAACGGCACTATTCGCATCAAGAACGAATACACCGTACCGGGGAAGATATGCAAACATGAGGTGTACGACAAGGCCGGCCACAAGCTAGCCACAGGCATTTTCAACCAGAAGAACCGCGACGGCCTGTGGCAGTTCTACTCCGAAAACGGCAAGCTCATCAAGCTGACCACCTACAAGATGGGCGTGCGCCACGGCCTGCAGGTCATCTTCACCCCCAATGGCGACACTGCCGAGGTGTGCACATGGTACGACAACCGCCGCAACGGACGCTGGTGGAAACGCATTGGCAAGCAAGGCTACATCACCGCCACCTATGTGATGGGCGGCATCGAAGGCCGGCTAGTGGAATACGACGACAACAACCAACTGGTGCAGGAGGGTTTCTACACCAAGGGTGAACGCAACGGGCTGTGGAAACACTATGAAAACGGCCAACTGGTGGTGAAAGAGAGATATGAGATGGGCGTTTCGCGCGACCGCGAGGTGCGCCTGCTGCTGCCCGAGGAGCGCTTTGTCAGCATCTACGACATCAGCTATATGGCTCCCATGGGCAAAAAGAAAGCCTATGTCTACCTTAACAATGGTACCAAACTGATTGACGAAGAGCCTGCCGAAACGCTCTACGGACATGTGGGCAACTACCGCTTCACCTTGGCCAACCGCGACTCCCGCATCATGGTAGCCACCAATCTGATTGTCGGCACCGTCTTCGACGAAGAAGGCCGTGAGATACTCAGCCTGGACCCCGCTCCCGACTTCAAGGTCTTCCCCGACGAGGACTGCATGAAGATGCTGAAGAGCCTGCAGCTGCAAAAACAGACCCAAGAAGCGGGCGGATTTTTCGATTTTGAGAAATAACAAGAGGCTGTCATCTTTCTATCATGACTCTAGAACTGAAAAAAAATAGTATTTATGGAACAAAAAAATGGGGCATCTCTCGATGTCCCATTTTCCCATTAAACACTATTACAAAATCCTTTTT
>CAMVMF010000102.1 GCA_947168515.1 uncultured Bacteroidales bacterium | reverse complement strand
AGATGATTGAATTCGACGGCACTCCCAACAAGAGCCGTCTTGGTGCCAATGCCATTTTGGGCATCTCCTTGGCCTGCGCCAAAGCCGCAGCCATGGAGTCTGGCCAGCAGCTCTATCGTTATCTTGGCGGCTGCAATGGCTATATGCTTCCTGTCCCCATGATGAACATCCTCAACGGTGGTTCCCATGCCGACAACAGCATCGACTTCCAGGAATTCATGATTATGCCCGTTGGAGCCCCCACCTTCACCGAGGCCCTGCGTATGGGTGCCGAGGTCTTCCACAACCTCCGCAGCGTTTTGAAATCCAAGAACATGTCCACCAATGTAGGCGACGAGGGCGGATTTGCCCCCAACCTGGCATCCAACGAGGAGGCCATTCAGGTTGTCTGCCAGGCCATCGAGAAAGCCGGCTACCGCCCGGGTGAAGATGTTTTCATCGCCCTGGATGCCGCTGCTTCTGAGTATTACGACACCGAGACCGGACTGTACACCATGCGTTGGTCCAGTGGCGAGAAGTACAATGCCGCCCAGATGGTTGACTTCTGGAAAGAGTGGGTTGCCAAATATCCTATCCTTTCCATCGAAGATGGTATGGCCGAGGACGACTGGGACGGCTGGAAACAGCTCACCGATGCCATTGGCGACCGTTGCCAGCTTGTGGGCGACGACCTCTTCGTCACCAATGTCGAGCGTCTCCAGATGGGTCTCGACAAGGGTGTTGCCAACTCCATCCTCGTCAAACTCAATCAGATTGGCTCTCTCTCCGAGACCATCGATGCCGTTAATCTGGCCACGCGCAACGGCTACACCTCCATCATCTCCCACCGCTCTGGCGAGACCGAGGACACCACCATTGCCGACCTCGTCGTAGCCCTGAACACCGGACTCATCAAGACCGGTTCTGCCAGCCGCACCGACCGCATCTGCAAATACAACCAGCTCATGCGCATCGAAGAAGGCCTTGGCGACCAAGCCCAGTACCTGGGACGTAACTTCAAATACATCAAGAAGTAAACCTGTTTTTCTTCATCATAACATCGCAAAGGGGGCTGACCAAACATAGTTGGCCCCCTTTCTTCTTTTCCCCCTTTTCCTTTTATCCCCAAACGGTCATCAGGGTCTAGTGCTTCTTCCATTCCGAAGCCATACTCCATGCCTCACGAAAAAAAACGTCGCCATGTCTTTTTTTGCCTCCAATATGCACCTTTATATATAGCTGCAGTTTTAAATCCAGCCCGCCATGAGCCCAAAGGACAAAGAACAAGACTTTCGCCGTATTGTGAAACAGTATAGGAATATGCTGTGGCATATCATTTCTGATTATACATTCGGTGCCTCCTTACAGCCTGACGACTGCTTTCAGGAAGTCCTCTTCATGCTCTGGCGCTACCATGGCTCCCTGCGCCGGGCCGAAAGCGAGCGCCAGTGGGTCTACCGTGTGGCCACCACTACCATGCTTATGCTCCGCCGCAAAAAAAGCAACCATCCCTTTGAGCCCCTCACCACTGTCGAAGACCCCATCGAATCCATCAACGAATATTACCGTCAGGAAGACTACGCTCTCCTTTGGCAGCTCATCGACCAGCTCGACCGCACCAGCAGCCTCATTGTGCGGGCCCATCTCGACGGCTTCACCTTCGACGAGATAGCTGTTTCCATGCAAATGACCACTGCTGCTGTCTCCAAACGCTATTCCCGTGCCATCAGTAAAATAAAACAACAATATGAAAACACCCTTTGAAACCCTGCTCCGCCTTCGGTCCCAGTCCCTCTCCCGAAGCCAGTGCCCCTATACCGACGAGCAACTAGCCCTCTTTGTCAGCCGTGTTGTCGATGTGTCCACGCCCTCAGGCCTCTTCTCCCAGCATTCAGCCCGTCGTCTCAGGCCGTGGCCCATTGTCAGGGCAGCGTGCCTTGTGGTTTTCCTCTTTTCCGCGGCCTACTATCTCACCCCGGCCCAGCCCAATGCACCCTTCAGCACAACGGGTTCCCTCTCCAGTGTCGAAGCCTACAGTACCATCAACCATATAGTCTCCTACCGATGAAACCTGCCGTCCGCATACCCCTTTTGGTTGTCCTTTGCCTGCTCGTGGTCGGATTGGCTGTCACCCTCAAACGGTGCCAGACCCCCACCCTGCCCGAAAGCCAGTGCAGCCTCGTCTATCAGCACTATGCCCATCTGCCCGGCATCGAGGCCACCTTCGTCAAGGGCTATCCCTTGAACGACACCATCCCCATTGATGTCACCCTCCTCCAGGCCACCACCGACTCCGCCTGGCAGCGGTTGAGGGCAGACTTCGGAGACCTTTCTCGAATTCAGGAAAACGGCGAAATGGCTAGTGCTATTAGTTGCAGATTCTCGCCAAAGAAAGACTATTCCCTACCGATGGACACCTCATGCCTCCTCAACAACGATTTTGTCTCGTTCTCCTTTAACGAACATATCGTTGGTGTGTTCCATTTAGACAATCAATGCCAGTGTAGTGCATGCTTGTATTGGCATTTCAATGCAATGGTTAATAATTCAACCTTATCAAATATCGATAGTCATGAATAAAGTAATTAAAACCATGGCACTCCTCGCAGTGCTCTCCCTTGCAGCCGTCAGCTGCCAGAAAGAAAACGCCCCTCTCTCCGTTGCTGATGATGTAGTCACGGACCATCAGGCTGTCTACATTTATCAGTATCAGGTCAACGGCATCCGCAGTCGGATAACTCTTCATGGAGAAACCGAGCGAATCAATTTCTTCAACCGCATGTTAGCTTTGGCCAAAGAAGGTTTCAGCGTTAGTTTCTTTGACGAATCCAAGATCTGCCAAAACCTCTCTAAAGAGAAGGTTACCTACTCTACTGAAGACAAAGAAAAAGCCCTGAAATGGATGATGGAAATGACCTTAGCGGGATACCAAGTCGGTATTACTTATGATGAGGAAACGGGAATGTATAATTGTACTGCCATCCGTTAACCCACATGGTGGCAAAGGAATCCCTACCCAATGTCTACAAGTCACCCACTCCCATATTAATCAAAAATCAAAAAAACAGAAGAACTATAGTTACAACAGAATCAAACCCTAACCTTGCACCGCCAGTGTGCCATAGCGTAGGCTCGGGTTAAGGGGGTCGGCCCCAGACGAACGCTGAAATATGACCCCAAGAACTCATCCTAAAACAAAAGAAAGCGAGGAAAACCATGTAATATTAGGAAAAACATCAGATTTTCATGAGGCCTACAACCGAGACTTGCGCCTCTTGCACCTTTTGCAGTAACAAACTAAAATGGCGAAGGGGTTAAACTAGGCTCTCCGTCTAAGCCAGAAAACAAAAATAATCATTTTTTAGAGCCTACCTAATATATAAAAAATGAAAATTAAAAAAATAATCATTATTCCAATTTGCTTTCTGATGCTATTTTGGGCAGATGATGTAAGTGGGCAATATAGCACATACCATTTGACCTTTCCCGAGCATACCTCTTCCGAAGTACGCATGGCGGTTTTCCATGCGCCTTATTCCGCTTTGTTGAACTATAGAGACAGTGCCACTCACAGACAGGCCTTTCTCCTCGTAAAAAAACAATTATCTAACACATACGCACATTCATACAAATACCTATCAACTCCATTTATGTCGGGAGGCGTTGACTACACCGTCGAAGACATGAAAATTGTTGGCAACACCTGCTATATCTGTGGCAAGGTGTACATTTATGGCGGTTCCATAGAGCCGCCAGACATTCCTGTTGATCCTTACTTCCCCGTTGGAATGCGCACTATTACCAATTATTATGAACACGGCTACTTCGCCCTACTCAATCTCGATGGGATTGATGGTCCATACGCATTATCCAGTTTTATTCATTATCGATTCAAGATACTTTTTAATACAAAAGAGCTGACCAAATTGGTCGTCCACACCTGCGAGCCTGGGCATGACACCATCATCGGCCTCATCGGAAAAACAGAGGGCAGTACTCCGAAACCCTGTTTGGTTACAGCAAAAATCAATGGTGCATTAGTAGACCCCCTGATTCATGAGTTTGATTCCCCTAACGAAACATTCTCCGACATTGCCCTTGTGGGCAAGGCTTTGGTCACCACCTCGCGTTTCAGCAGCGAAAACTACACCTTTGGGCTGAGAATTGCACCTCATGATGACATCTTCCGTTTTGGCGACATTTCACAATTCGAATCGCTGCACAAGGTGAATGCCCTAGAATGTTCTCCCAACACCTGGCACCGACACGATGCCAACATATATATTGCTGAAGACCCTACGACTGATATGGCAACCATAGCATACGAAAGCAGGTGCATATCAGATAGCGACACTAATAATTACTACCCACACATCTCTCTCTTCCAAGTGAAATGTGTAGCCGCTTACCCATCATATTTCACTTTCTACAAGTCCTATACCTCCAGTACTTTGCCCTCGCCGCAAGAGTCGCTAAAGGGCATCAAGCATCTTTCATCTATTTACATCAACAAAGTAGCTTTTCTGTTGAGCATACCATCGCACAATCTGTACAAAGGACTAATAAGGCTCTTTGGATGGTCCACGGCCACCCAACCCGCTTTCTACACCCCACAAGAATACTTAACTGATATTGACGTATCGTCAGGCAATTGCATTTGGACAGTAGGTACCAATCCATCTGACAAGGCTATCCACCAGTACTACCACGACCTCTCAGTTGATGAATTATGCTATGATCCCTCCCCCGGAAACTACCGACTTCTGTGCGAAAAAATCAGTACGGATACAAGTAAGACAGACAAAACTGATATCATAGAAATACTGCTTTGGACTACTGAAGGTCACATGGAATGCACAAGCGTAAAACCCATCGTTAGGTGCATACATTAGCTCAAGATTAATTGTAAGAATAAAAAAACATATTTATGAGAAAGAACATCATCATAATGGTCATAGCCATGTTTGTCTTACAGGGGCTGGCAATGGCGCAGACATACGACACGCTTAGGGGACCTAACGGAAAGTTGCCGGGGTACCACTACACTCATTGGTTTGACTCGTGCGATGCTTGGAATGACACCACCGATTTTGGGTGGCTCTACATAAATCATTGGATCGGAGGTTACTGTAATTTATGGGCCATAGAAAACCATGTGGAATTCCCTGCCCTCATCAAGGGTTTTGGCGTGATGGCTGAAACCATGGAAACAAATCGTGAATTATTAGAATCACAACATGGCAGAGATAACGGTCCACGAATGCCAGAATACGTATATATGTGGATGGGGGTGCCGACACCTAGTGGAACGAGACCCACCTTTGTTGATTCGGCACGCTACGACACTGCCGAACTCAAGATATACAACGTGCCCCTTAGAGCTGACACAAACCGGTTTGGATTTGAGCATTTTGCATTTTTCGAGGTTTTTCTAGACAAGCCCATTTATGTGGACGGAGGGGACATATTTCTATTAGGCGGCACATGCTGGAACAATGCTGGACGAAATATTGGTGGAAACATTGGCTGGGGAAACCGTATTCCGACAGCCTACCCGGTGATTCGTGAAAACTCTAAAGCGCAATGCAATCCTCACGATAATCACTGGATTTATAATCTCGAAGACTCTTCTTGGATATTCCATTCTCACTGTAGTCCATATAGCTACATATTGCCCATGATAGACTTTGCCCGGGTGAACACCCTT
>CAMVMF010000101.1 GCA_947168515.1 uncultured Bacteroidales bacterium | reverse complement strand
AGAACGTCGGATTCCGGTTCCGAAAGTCGTGGGTTTGAATCCCGCCGGGGTCACAGCTACTTCCTCAAAATGAAGAATCCAAGCATTTTCTTTGCTGACAGCAAACCCTTCACACAGTTGGTGGGTTTGTGTTTGTTGTTATTAATGGGCTTTATCTTTGTTGTGGCCCTCCAAATGTGTTTTGCAGTGCCTCAACCTCACGACCCAACCACCATTCGTATAAACTTGTTGTGGCAAGCATGCTCGCAAATTTGTATTTTTCTGATACCCACGCTTGTTTTTGCAAAGCTCTTCCACGGCCGCCTTTCGCGATTTTTCTACATGGATTTTCATGGTAGAAAATGGTTGCTGGGGCTTATCTCCATAGTCATCCTATTGGTTTTGACACCGCTAATAGACTGGCTTACATACTGGAACGAGCAATGGCAATTGGGCTCAATATGGGAATACCTGCGCCAACAGTCTGTAAGGTCGGAGGAACTCACTCAAAAGCTCCTGTCTCTCAGTTCCCCGGTCGACCTTATGCTCCAGCTCTTGTTAGTAGCACTTGTTCCTGCTATTTGTGAGGAGTTCTTTTTTCGAGGAGCCCTTCAACAGATTTTACAAGCTTGGTTCCGCAACATGCATGTGGCTGTGGTGGTCACGGCACTATTGTTCTCATTGGCCCATGGCGATGTCAATGGCCTGGTGCCCCGTTTTGTGCTTGGGTTGTTGCTGGGATACTTTTTTGCTTCGTCGGGTTCTATAGTGGTAAATATATGCGCCCATTTTTTCAATAATGCCATGGTAGTGGTGCTGTACTATCTATACCACAGCCAGCAGATTTTCATAGACCCATCCGAGCCTCTCTTTTTCTCATGGACTACTACCATTATTAGTGGTTTGTCAGCTCTTATGCTGTTCATCGTCTATTTTACAAAAATCCTCCAAACCAATAGGCCAAAAAAGTGATTCTGAGTGGCTATGATTCAGCCTATTATGATATTTTAAAGAGAAAAATTTGTTTTGTAATTATCGTCAAATCAGATTGTTGTATTTAGATTTTTGGTTTAGAGGAGAAAAGGTTAAAAAAAATGTTCGGCATATCAATTTTTTTTGGTAATTTTGCAGCCTGTTTCGCCCCCTGAGGGTGAGTTAAAAATTAAAAAAATAACATTAAAAATAATAAGTAAACATGACTAAGGCTGAAATCGTTGCTCAGATTGCACAGAAAACCGGTATCGAGAAGGTCGCCATCCAGGCCACCGTCGAAGAATTCATGAATGTCGTTAAGGAGTCTCTCTCCGAAGGTGAGAACGTCTATCTCCGTGGCTTCGGTAGTTTTATTATTAAGAAACGTGCCGAGAAGACTGGTCGCAACATCTCTAAGAATACCACCATCATCATCCCCGCTCACAATATACCTTCCTTTAAACCCGCCAAGACTTTTGTCAGCGACGTCAAGAAGAACACCAAATAAGAATTCATTAATTTCATTATCATATTAAATCTGTTATAACATGCCTAACGGAAAGAAACACAAGAGACACAAGATGTCTACGCACAAGCGTAAAAAACGCCTGCGCAAGAACAGACATAAGAAGAAATAAGCTGAAAAGCCTTCTTCGAGTCTAAAACAATCTAACAACTAAAACAAATTACACAACGGCGTATGATGCCGTACTGTGTAATTTGTTTTTTTACTTACACCGAATGAACAAAGAATTAATAATATCCGCTAACGACAACGGTATTCAACTGGCACTCCTAGAAGACAAGCAACTTGTTGAGCTCCACAAGGAAAAGTCTGGCAAAAAAGTCCATGTAGGCGATATCTATGTAGGCAAGGTCCGTAAGATTATGCCCGGACTTAATGCTGCCTTCATTGACGTTGGAGAGGAAAAGGACGGCTTTGTCCATTATCTTGATCTTGGCACCAATTACGGCTCTGTGGCCAAATATCTAAAACTGGCGATGAATGGCGACAGTAGCGTTGCCACCCTCAAAGGTTTTAAGACCGAGCCTATACTTGAAAAAACGGGCAATCTGTCCAACGTCCTCAAACTTGGGCAGCTGGTCCTGGCACAAGTGGCCAAAGAACCCATATCTACAAAAGGGCCTAAATTGTCGGGCGACATCTCCTTTGCAGGTCGCTATTTGGTGCTCACCCCCTTTATTTCCCGCATTTCTATCTCGCAAAAAATTAAAGGTAGTGAGGAACGCGGCCGTCTGCGTAGGTTGATGCAAAGCATTAAACCAGAAGGGTTTGGGGTTATTGTGCGAACCGTAGCCGAGGGCAAGAACGTGGAAGAGCTTGATGCCGACTTGCGCAATCTGATGTCACAGTGGACCACCCTCACCGAACGACTCAAAACCCTTACCGGTCCCACCAAGGTCCTCTCGGAACTGAGCACAGCATCGGCTTTGCTGCGGGATGTGCTCACAGACGACTTCAATGCCATATATGTTGACGATGAGTCGATATGTAACGAGGTATGCCAGTATGTGGCTGCCGTTGCTCCCGATAAAGTAGACATAGTCCATCCCTACAAAATGGAAACTCCCATTTTCGAGCAGTTCGGTGTCATGCGAGACATCCGCCGTGCTTTTGGTAAGATAGTAACCATACGTTCGGGAGTCTATCTGTATATAGAACATACAGAGGCTATGCACGTTATCGACGTCAACAGCGGAAACCATATCAAGTCTGGAACAGGACAGGAAGACACAGCACTTCAGGTTAATATTGAGTCGGCTAAGGAGATAGCACGGCAGTTGCGGCTGCGCGATATGGGCGGAATCATCATCATCGACTTTGTAGACATGGCCAAGGCCGAGCATCGTAAAGAACTATTCGACTTTATGAGCAAGGAGATGTCGAACGACAAGGCCAGGCATACTATTTTGCCTCTCAGCAAGTTTGGCCTGATGCAAATCACGCGTCAGCGTGTCAGGCCTGCCGTAGAAGTTGATGTACAGGAGAAATGTCCATTCTGCGATGGCACAGGTACAATTAAGTCTAGCCTAGTGGTTGTCGACGAAATAGAAACCAATCTCCGCTACCTCATTTCCTCTCAGAACGAGAAGAAACTCACCCTCATCACCCATCCCTATGTCTACGCATACCTCACGAAAGGTCTCAACAGTATCCGTCGGCAATGGATGTTCAAATACAAGATTCGCCTCACCTGCAAGGCCTCCGAGTCGTACAGCCTGCTAGACTATAAGTTTTTTAATGCCTTGGGAGATGAAATTGCCATGTAGGCTCTTTTTGCCCTTGCTGTTCATCATTGCGATGGTGTCATGTCCGATGGGACCGGCACACGCGCAAGGCATTGATGTTTCCAAATATCAGGGGAAGATCAGTTGGAAGAAGGTTTCCAAAAGCAAGAAAGTCAAGTTTGTATACATCCGCGCTACAGAAGGTACTACCATCAAGGACCCCCGCTATAAAGCCAATGTGGATTCTGCCCGCAAGCACAAAATCTATGTGGGCAGTTATCACGTCTATAGCAGTAAGACCACGGCATACCAGCAATTTGCCAATTTCAAATCGGTCGTCTCCAAAAAGAAGCAGGACCTGATACCCGTACTTGACATCGAAGGACATCATAGTGGCAATCTTAATATGGCCCGTGTAGACAAGTTGCTGGAACTTATGGAGAAAGAGTATGGGGCCAAGCCTATGATATATACCAGCGAGAAGGTTTACTTAGAACATTTTGCCACCAAGCGCTATCGCTCCTATCATATTTTTGTGGCCAAATATAAGGGCACGCCCTCCATCCGTTATACCCTTTGGCAGCACAGTAAGACAGGTCGTATCAGCGGCATTTCGGGAGATGTGGATCTTGACAAATTCCATAAAAAACACAATCTCTATGACATCCTTCTTCCGAAGCACCGCAAGCAAAAAAGCAAAGCAAAAGAAGAATCGTCCAAGACTGACAGTACATCAACAAAAGGCAGAAACACTAAATCCACCATCTCCCCCAAAGCAGCTGCAGCAGCCAAAGTGCCTGTCGTTGACACATCTTCGGCCACACAATGAATGTAGCAGGGGCTCCTATCAGAAGCGTTGCTGTAGCTTCACATCATAACCTTTTGGACGGCTAACTATAAGAGAATACTTTCATCGGTCACCCTTCGCAGTGAGGGGTGACTGTTGTCTATAATTGGTAGACGAACCGTTGTCTTTTTTATTATTAATAATTTTATTATCAAAAAACTTCGTTGAATGCAAAAAAATCATTATCTTTGCAAGTTCTAAATAATGTCCGACAGGTCTGTTTGCCTATAATGAGTTGCAGACACAATTGTTTAAGTATAAAGAAATTATTGATAATATAAAGACTGATATGAGAAAAAGTAAAGTTGGTCTCGATTTTGAAAAAGTTGAGCATGCACGCGACGTAGCAAAGAAAATTGCAGGTCAGGTGCAGGATTTTGTGGAAGGATACACCACTGTGGCTGTCGAACGCACCATCTGCCGTCTCCTCGGTATTGATGGCATTGACGAGAACGAGGTGCCTCTGCCCAACGTGGTTGTCGACGAGCTCAAGAGCAAAGGCGTCCTGGGTCAGGGTGTCTGCTTTTTTATGGGCAACGCTATCCTCGAAACTGGTAAAACCCCTCAGGAGATAGCCGAGGCTATCGTTGCTGGCAAGTTGGACATTACCCAGCTACCTGTCCACCAGCCCGAAGAAATTAAAAAGGCCCTGCAGCCTTTTATTGACAACAGCATTGACCGCATCCGTACCCGTCGCAAACGTCGTGAGCATTATATTGAAACCATTGGCGAGGGTTCTAAACCCTACCTTTACATCATTGTGGCTACCGGCAACATCTATGAGGACGTAGTGCAAGCCCAGGCAGGTGCCCGCCAGGGTGCTGACATCATTGCTGTCATTCGTACCACTGGTCAGAGTCTGCTGGACTATGTGCCTTACGGTGCCACCACCGAGGGTTTCGGCGGTACTTTTGCCACTCAGGAAAACTTCCGCATCATGCGTAAGGCATTGGACGAGGTGGGCGAAGAGGTAGGCCGTTACATTCGTCTCTGCAACTACTGCTCGGGTCTCTGCATGCCCGAGATTGCTGCCATGGGTGCCCTTGAGGGCCTCGACGTGATGTTGAATGATGCTTTATACGGCATTCTTTTCCGCGACATCAACATGCAGCGAACGCTGATCGACCAGTATTTCAGCCGCATCATAAACGGT
The DNA here is from genome assembly GCA_947168515.1 of uncultured Bacteroidales bacterium. Lineage (GTDB taxonomy): Bacteria > Bacteroidota > Bacteroidia > Bacteroidales > P3 > Colimorpha. The sequence goes on along the minus strand of CAMVMF010000101.1, from coordinate 682 downwards.
TTCGCAGGTGTTATTATCAACACAGGTGAGGACAACTATCTCACCACTGCCGACGCATACGAAGAGGCCCATACCGTGCTGGCTTCGGACTTCATCAATGAGCAGTTGGCTTTTGCAGCTGGTCTGCCCGAAGAGCAGATGGGACTTGGCCACGCCTTTGAGATGGACCCCATGCTCACCAACGGCTTCCTCTATGAGCTAGCACAGGCACAGATGCTGCGTGAGATTTTCCCCAATGCTCCGCTAAAATACATGCCTCCCACCAAATTCATGACAGGCAATATCTTCCGTGGTCACATCCAAGACGCACTCTTCAACGTCATAGGCCAGTGGACTCATCAGGGTCTGCAGCTGTTGGGTATGCCCACCGAGGCCATCCACACCCCCTTCATGAGCGACCGCTACCTCTCCATTGAGAACGCCAAATATATCTTCAACAACATGAAAGACATTGGTGAAGAGGTGGAGTTCAAGGAAGGCGGTATCATTCGCCAGCGCGCCCAACAGGTACTGAACAATGCCACCGAACTCCTTGAAAAAATGGAGACAGAAGGACTCTTCAGTGCCTTAGAGAAAGGTATTTTCGCCGATGTAAAACGTCCGAAGAATGGCGGTAAGGGACTGAGTGGTGTCACCCTCAAGGCCGACAACTACTTCAACCCCTTTGTCGAAATCATGAAAG
>CAMVMF010000100.1 GCA_947168515.1 uncultured Bacteroidales bacterium | reverse complement strand
TTGCGGGCAAGGGATTTTAAGTCCCTCGTGTCTACCATTCCACCACCAGAGCATCCCTGTACCGGCTTGCCGGCGTCGATTGGAGACTTGAGCGGAAAACGAGACTCGAACTCGCGACCCCGACCTTGGCAAGGTCGTGCTCTACCAACTGAGCTATTTCCGCATCGTTATGCACCATTTCAAGTGACTCTTTGCTTTCTGCTAGAATACCTTTTCCTTCTCGAAAGCGGGTGCAAAAGTACAAACTTTTTTCCATTCAGCAAAACTTTTTTTTAAGAAAAGTCATAACTCACTTATTACCAGACGAAAATTTTTATACAAAGTACCCTTACATCCCGTCGAAAAGAATGTTTTACCACTCCTACAAACTCAATTTTTGACCCTTCTTAGTCAAAAATAGTCATTTCCTTATAGCGTACTGATTATTAATAGATAAAGATGATTTTATGTACCTCATGCCGTCATTCCTTCCTTATTCTATCACCGTCATCAACAATAAACGCAAAATACTCATTTTCAACTTACTCAATCACTCCTACACAAAAAACAATGTTCCCCACAAAGTATTTATATCTTTCTCAAGACTTAAAAACCAAAACAATAACTTAAAGCATGCCAATATCCCACTTTACCCAAGCCTTTACAATCACGTTGCTATCAGTATATTTCGTTAATCCATTTCTTAAAGGAATTCTCCTTTCCATTATGACCAGGATTAAGACACTCCGGCCTTCGGCTGATAGAGGTCATAGTCGAGGAATCTCCCTTTCCATTATGACTAGGATTAAGACTTTTGTTTACATTACAATTATACAAAAATTGGTATAGCGGGGAAAAGAAAAGGTTCACAACTTTGTGGACCACAAAGTTGTGAACTATCAGAAAAAGCTTATCGTTGCAGTCGAAAAAAATCGATGACATGGCACTGAAAAAGGCATTTGTTTACGATGTAGCAGTTGAGGGTGAGAACTTTACAGACTGAGTTTCCGAAACCAAACGATTGAAACAAGATTTCGAAAACGGCCAAAACATTGTTCTCATTTCCCCTCGACGTATGGGCAAGACGTCAGGCACGTGATCTCGCAGGTCGACCCTCGGATTGTCTCTGTGGTTTATCTTGACATCTATGACTGCCGCACAGAATACGACTTTTACAACAAATTAGCCGCCGCCACGCTGAAACAGACAGCAGGCAAGGGCGAGCTCATACTCCGCAACGTAAAGGAATTTCTATCCCGACTGACTCCAAGGATTTCTTTCGGGGCAGACCCTGCCAGCGATATGTCCGTCACGCTCGACATCACACCCAAAGACTATACCCCCGAGGAAATATTACAACTGCCCGAAAAGATAGCCAAAAAGACAGGGAAACACCTGGTAGTCCGCATTGACGAATTCAACAGATAGGCACTTTTACCGACTCTCTGGAGGTGCAGAAACGCATCCGTGGCGCATGGCAACTGCAACAACAGGCCTCCTACTGCCTTTTTGGCAGCAAGAAACACATGCTTTCCAGCCTCTTCCAGGACAAAAGAATGCCTTTCTACCAGTTCGGCGACATCCTGTTCCTACAGCCCATTTCCACCGCCAACTGGATTCCGTTCATCCGCAATAAATTCGAAGAGAGGAATATTGCTATCACCGACGAACAGATTAGAAAGATTTGCGAGACGGTCCAAAACCAGTCATCCTACGTCCAGCAATTGGCATGGAACGTGATGCTCAACAGCGACAATGCCGTTACCGAAGGAAAGCCTCCGCTCCGTCATTAATGACCTCATTGGCCAAAACTCCATCCTTTTCAAGCAACAGACCGAGAGCCTGTCGGCCTATCAGATGAACTTCCTTCGCGCTCTGGCAGCAGGCAAATCCAACGACCTGACCTCGGCAGCCACCCTGAAGAAATACAACCTCGGAACAAAATCAAACATTAGCCGCCTACATTATTCGCTGATAAAGAAAGAACTCATAGAAAAAGAGGGCCGTGCCACCGAACTGGCCGACCCCGTCTTCCGCCTGTGGCTGCTCCGCGAGGAGAGCTGACTATTTCTTCGAGACGATTTTCTTGATTTCGTTGAGTTTCAGGAGGGCTTCGATAGGAGTGAGCGAATCAATGTCGATATCTAACAATCGGTCGCGGATGTCCAGCAATGTTGGGTCGTCTAATTGAATGAAACTAAGCTGATAGCCGGCATCAGGCGTATTCTTTGACTGCTCTTTTCCGTGCTTCTCAGCTTTGGGGTTGAGTTCCGAAATCTTCTCTGACTTGGACTCCAGCAGCTCCAACATGCTATTGGCCCGCTTGAGCACCTGCGGGGGCATGCCAGCCATGCGTGCCACATGGATGCCGAAACTGTGCTCGCTGCCGCCCATCTCCAGTTTCCTTAAGAAAATCACCTTGTTGCCCACCTCGCGCACCGATATATGGTAGTTCTGAATGCGCTCGTATTGGTCGGCCATCTCGATAAGCTCATGATAGTGTGTGGCGAACATCACCTTGGGACGTGCCTTCTTGTGATTGTGCAGATACTCCGTAATGGCCCAAGCAATAGAGATGCCATCATAGGTAGAAGTTCCGCGGCCAATCTCGTCCAACAGCACCAAACTGCGGTCCGAGATGTTGTTGAGGATGCTGGCCGTCTCGTTCATCTCCACCATAAATGTCGACTCGCCCGAGGAAATATTGTCGGAGGCACCCACGCGGGTGAAAATCTTGTCCACAATACCTATATGCGCCTCGCGGGCCGGACAGTAGCAGCCCATCTGGGCCATCAGCACTATCAGGGCCGTCTGCCTCAGCAGGGCCGACTTACCTGACATGTTGGGTCCCGTAATGATGATGATCTGTTGTGTGTCGTGGTCCAGATAGACATTGTTGCTCACATACTGCTCGCCTAGAGGCAGCTGGGTTTCTATAACGGGGTGGCGCCCGTCCTTGATGTCAATGGTGGTATCGTCAGACAGTTCCGGGCGGCAGTAGTCGTGCGCCAAAGCCACCTCTGCAAAGCATTGCAGACAGTCCAGCCGTGCCACCAGCTGGGCATCATACTGGATGGGCTCCAGATAGGTCATCACCGCTGCCAACAACTGTTCATACAGCTGTGCCTCAAGGGTTAGAATACGCTCTTCGGCACCCAGGATTTTCTCTTCATATTGTTTTAACTCAGCGGTAATGTAGCGTTCTGCATTAGTGAGGGTTTGCTTGCGTATCCATCCTTCGGGCACCTTATCCTTGTGGGTGTTGGTCACCTCTAAGTAATAGCCAAAGATATTATTGAACCCCACCTTCAGCGAAGGTATGCCGGTTGCCTCGCTCTCGCGTCGTTGCAGTTCCATAAGGAAGTCCTTGCCCGACCCGGCCATGGCCCGTAGCTCGTCCAGCTCGGCATTCACTCCACTAGCTATTACGCCGCCTTTGTCCAACTTCACAGGGGGGTCTTCTTGCAACTCGCGGTCAATGCGTTCGTAGATGCTCTGGCATGGGTTCATTTGCTCCACCATCCGGTGCAGAGATTCATCCTCCACCCTACCGCACAGTTGGCGAATCTGGGCAATAGCAGCCAAAGAACGTTTCAATTGAACCAATTCACGTGGATTGATGCGGCCCACCGCCACCTTCGAAATCAGTCGTTCCAGGTCGCCGATAGCGCGTATCTGGGGCAACAACTGCACAGACAAGTCGCGATTGCGCACCAGTAAATCCACCACCTGCAGACGTTCCTCGATGAGTTCCCGCTCCTTCAGTGGCATGGTAATCCACCGCCTCAACAGACGCGACCCCATAGGGGTGGCAGTCTGGTCCAGCACGTCCAACAAGGTTCGTGCATTCTCATTAGGCGAATGCACTAGTTCCAAATTCCTGATAGTAAATCGGTCCAACCACACATAACGGTCCTCCTCTATTCGGGTGAGGGTACAGATATGCTGGGTGCAGTCGTGCTGGGTGGCTTGCAGATAGTATAATGCTGCGCCAGCGGCAATCACTCCTTCCGTCAGCTCCTCCACTCCAAAGCCCTTCAGTGAGGTTGTACCAAACTGTTTGGTCAGCAATTCATTGGCAAAATCCGGCGCAAACACCCAATCGTCGAAAGTATTGGTGTAGTATTTCTCGTTGAAATGATCCAAAAACCAATGTAGTTTCTTGCGCTGCAGCACTACCTCAGCGGGGTGGAAATTTTGCATCAGTTTATCTATATAGGCCAAGTCGCCCTGTGCCACATAGAACTCACCCGTGGAAACGTCTAGGAATGATATTCCATGGCTCTTTCCATCAGTCAGGTGCAGTCCGCAGAGGAAGTTGTTCTCCTTTACATCCAGCACCATGTCGTTGTATGACACGCCAGGGGTCACCAACTCGGTTATGCCGCGTTTCACCAATCCTTTCACCGTCTTGGGGTCTTCCAACTGCTCACAGATGGCCACGCGCAAGCCGGCCCTGACCAACCGCGGCAGATACTGGTCGATGGCGTGATAGGGAATACCGGCCAAGTCGGTATAGCCGCCGCCACCGCTGGCTTTGCGGGTAAGGGTAATACCCAATATGTTGGATGCCTTGCGGGCATCCTCGCCGAAAGTCTCGTAAAAATCGCCCACGCGGAAAAGCAACATTGCGTCTGGAAACTTACGCTTCATCTGGGCATGCTGCCGCATCAGTGGGGAATCGTTCTCTGCGTTCTTGGCCATAGATAAATCATGCTGCGCCAATAGGGCGCAATTAAAAAGTAACGCTACGTTTTTATATTTATTGTGCCTTTGGGAATGTTTTTTCCCCGAAAAGGAAATCTCTGTGGCCTAATGGTGCTGTTCACCACCAATCGATCATTAGGGTTTATGCCAGAGTAGTATTTGTCTTTTACGAGATGTGCGAAGTATAATACACAGTGAAAAGGTATTGATTTTCACAATACTGCAAGCAAGGAAGCAATCACCGTCTGGAGGTCCTCGGCGAAGGAGATAAAGCTGGGCAGGTTGGGAATAACGGGGTATGGGTTGTAGGTGTTGAAGCGGACAAGGGTGGCACTGGGAAAATCGAGAGCCATACGCTCAAAGGGAAATCGGATGATGGAGCGGGTGTTGAAACCGATGCCGAATTCGAGAAGAAGCAGCCGCTCTTAGGCAGCACGGCGCACAAAATGAGCATAGCGCTGCAATTGGCGGTGCCAGTGGGCATCCTCCGCAAAGGTGCCGTCGAATCGCAGGTTCATGGCTACGGGCTGGCCATCGGGCATGTGGGAATGAGGTCGGAGGGCTATTTATGGTCGATCACATAGTGTTCGCGGTCGGAGAGAATGTCGGTGAGGTTAGCGTAGGCCCAGTCGAGCAATTGGCGCATGACAGGCATGAAGCTATGTCCTCGCCCCGTTAGGGCGTACTCAACCCTTGGGGGCATTTCGGGGAAGACCGTGCGGCTGATGAGCCCGTCGGCCTCCAAGCCACGGAGGGTGGAGGTGAGCATTTTTTGAGAGATGTCTGGGTTGGCCCTCTCTATGTCCTTGAAACGCATAGGGCCATTGTTTCCGTCCAGCGTATAGAGCACGGCCAAAGACCACTTGGTGCTGATGCGGGCCAAAACATTGCGAATGGGACACTCGGGGAAGACAGGGTCGCGCAGGAAGTCCTTATTTAATGTATTCATGTTCTTATGGGGATATGAGTGGGTTAATACAATCCTTTGTCCTCCTACCGACGGTGGGAAGGAGGACAAAGGAAAGAAGGGGTTGCTGCGACTACCAGGTCAGTGGGTCAGCCAGGATGTTGCCATCGGTCATGGGGCTGTCGGCCTCGGTGAAGGCGTTGGCCTTGTACTGGATGCAGAGCATGGTGAGGTTTTCGCTGCCGGTATTCTTCAACGCACGGCGGCCGTCGGGGCTGACACGCACGATGGTGCCCTCGCTGACGGGGAACTGCTCGCCGTCGACCTGATAGGTCCCTTGTCCACGAAGAATGAAGTAAAGCTCCTCATGGGTCTTGTGGGTGTGGAGGAAACCGCTGTCCTGACCCGGCACAAGGGTTTGGAAGGAAAACTCGCTGCCAGTGGCACCAATAGCCTGGCCAACAAAGACCTTGCCCTGGATGACATTGGGGCCCATGGGGAGCTCGTGCTCGATAATTTGGTCGATAGTTCCGACACTGACGGCGGCGTAGTTCTTGCCGCTCTTGATATTTTCAATTGTTCTCA
>CAMVMF010000099.1 GCA_947168515.1 uncultured Bacteroidales bacterium | reverse complement strand
ACGGTTCTATTTCTGTTAATTACAAACCTTTCAAACGCTAGTGATTTGCAATCCGAAAATCCTGCGGACACTTTCTTTACTTTTTGGGAATGGATTCTATAGAAGTTGTATCCTTGCATGGTCATAGTGATAGAATGAATCGTTCCCCAAAACAAGGGCAACTATTACCAAGGCATTCATCAGGGCATATTCTGGCCCAGGGTTTCAGCTCATTACTCCTGAGGTTGTTACCGACTTTGTTGCGACAGTGTCGACACAATTTGTTTTCCGTATTCAGCGCGCTCGTTCCCAAGCACTTCTCTATTGATGCGTTCGCCGATATGCCAATACATCAGGGTGAGTTCGGCATTGACGTTGACGGCGACGCGGTTGCGTGTCTGGTTGATTATCTGCCGCAGGTCGTCAACCAACGGCATAATGTTGCTGTTCTTTTGTATGGTTATGCTGTCTGACATCAGATAAGTGTTAGCTGATTTTTGTTTGCAAAGATACGAATCTTTTCTTGTTTGGCAAAATAATCTTTAGTGGTTAGTCCTTCGGAAGAATTTCCCAGCGTTGGCGGGCGGCTTCAAGGCCTTTGAGTAGCTGGCGTTGCAGAAGTTCTTTTGAGGGGAGTTTGGTCATATACTGCGCCACTTTGTTTGCCATCTGCCATTTTTATCTTTTGAGTACCACTTGTTTGTAATTTGGCGGTTGGCATCCGCCAATTTGATGATGATTCAGAATCCAGTGGCATTGGCTGAATGGATTTGATGTATTTTACTAAAGTTTGACATGTAAAATAGTCATACGTCTGAGGCTTTAAATTGCCCTGCTTACCGTCTTTGCTGTAGTGCGCAACGACAGACCTTACGAAGAAAAATTCAAAAATAATTATGTCAAATCATAAGAATAAGGGCAAAACCACTTACCAATGCTGTGATGAACCATTCCATATCGGGTTGTTTTGCCCTTACAGGGCGCAACTCACGGCTCATTGAATCACCTAGGGCGATGCCCTAGGCTAGATGTGTTTTGGCCTTTCAGGCCACCAGAAGACTCAAATATAGCCATTTTTTGTCTTGACAAGGTCGTCATGGTGCTAAAAAAAAGACTTGTCAAACTTTAGTATTTTACAATTTCAACACCAAGCAACGGATACATGACTTATAATTGTCTGAATTTCTTTATTTCACGTTGCAAAGATACGAATTATCCGAATCGCCCAAATCTTATTCAGAAATGGCAATTCTCAATCGATAGGTACGGTTGCCGCCATGAGACTCTAAGTAGCCCTACTCAGAGGTGACGCTTGGCGGGGGGGGGAATTTATACCTCATGGATTAGGTTGGCTGGGATTCGTATTCAATAATAATGTGCATGTTTTTAACACGAATTACCATTAATTATCCATTAATTATCATTAATGTTCAATTAGATGGTAATTATATGTTAAATATAATTGAACAATTACTGATCAATTAATCACCCCTTCGTGCAGCTGTTCGATGGGGAGGATCAAATACCAGTTTTTACCTTAGACGATGTTGCCACCATCGAGTGTGAACGTGCGGAACTTTTGGGGGCAAGGTATTTGTTGAGCTGCAGATGGAGTTGCCGATGGATGTAGTCGCCTATATCAACAGGGAACATCTAAAAATACGAAAAATACAAAAAATTTAAGATAGTAAATGTTGATTATTAACTTGTTCGCAAGCTATCGGGTTCTCTAATTCTTGTTTAATAGAACTCACTAACAGTATTGTCTGTACCATCGCTGAAAAACAGCCGTACCCTAAAACCATCAAGTTCAACCTTATAATCTGTCGCTCATAGTTTTGTTTTGTTACCCATGCCACGTCATTTCAGATGAGAGGCGGGCTCTTGCCGTCAGGGGGCGTTTCGTGTGTGAGAAGCCATTGCTTGCGGTCGAGGCCGTAGGCGTAGCCTGTCAGATGCCCGTTGGAGCCAATGACCCGGTGGCAGGGGATAATCAGAGCGATAGGGTTGCGTCCCACGGCACTACCCACAGCTTGTGCCGAGCGGCAGTGGAGCCGCTTGGCAATGGCTCCGTATGACAAGGTATGTCCGTAAGGTATGGTGAGCAACTCGCGCCAGACGGACAACTGAAAGGGCGTGCCTGAAAGGGCAAGTTGGGGGATGAAGTCAGGCTGGTGGTGGTTGAAATAAAGGTCGAGCCAGCGACAGGTGTCAGCAAACAGCGGGTTGCCTTGAGCGGGGAATGCTGCGGAGAGGTCGGCAAAACGCAGTCCTGTTAACGCCGTGCCGTTGCTGGTCAGCACGATGTTGCCCAACGGTGATTGGTACACGTTCGTCAGTTGGGTTGTGGAACTGGTTGCCGTCTGAGCCTTTGACTTCATGCCTAGCGGTGTTTTTCGGTCAGCAATTAGGGTGGATAAACAGGTATGCCAAGGGATAAGGTAAAACGCGTATGTGCTATGGCTGTCTCCTAAATCATGGACTTGCTATCGGTAATATCAAAGCAGATGTTGACCCTGTGACTCTCTTGTTCTTTGGGGTAATGCTTCGCCGTCATGATGGGTAGGGCGATAGAGAAGGTTCGGCCTCCGGGAATGGAGAATGTTTGCTGCTCATCTGGACCGTAGAAGCTGTTGTTGCGGATGGAATAGAGGGTGTAGGTGTCGGAGCCGTTGATGCGGACTTCCACCAGGTCGTTGCTGCCAACGGTCTGGACGTGCAGGATGTTTTGGCTCCCGCCGACATAGGATAGTCCTTTTCGTTGCAGGGTGATGCTTTTGCCCATAGGGACGGAATCTTCGAGGACAAGGAAAGTGTTCATTACTGGTTTGTCATTGGCATCCAACAGGTCTGCGGATGCTAGCTGAACGACCTTCACGGTGCCGTAATTGGATGTGGCAGTCACTTGCATGGTGCTGTCGTGGTCGGCCGTGAAGATCGCCGTGTAGTCAATCGCATATTCAATTCGATCGCTGTTGTCCCAGTCGAATGAATTGGCTTGCTTTTGTGAACAACTGGCCAGTGCCATGAGTGCCATCAGTGTGATGAGGAGTATACTGTTCTTCATTTTGAGTGAGTTGCTTGTGTTGTTGTGATGTTTTATTGTGCTTAAAGCCCATCGGTGTTTTCTATTAAGGGGACTTCTACAAATTCGTTTTATTCGTAATCATGCCTGCATGAAGATTCAGATAATAAATTCGTTAGATTCGTGCAATTCGTGTTCAAAAGTTATTAATAGAAGTCCCCTTAATTCGTTTTGAGAGCGCATGCCTCCGGCACGCTGAGCTCTATCTGCTTGTTACACACCACACTGCAAGTGCGGGGTTATTGAGAGTTTGCATCTCCGATGCAATTAATAGAAGTTCCCTAAAGAATAGCGAAGGAACAGTAGCTGTGGTAGGAACTGCTCCTTCGCTTAGGTGGGATGCCGACGGTTTTATTGATGCCGTCGGGTAGGGGAGTCTTATTTCATGCGCGAGAGGGCCACTTGGGCAGGCTCGTAACCGGCCGTGGCGGCCTTTTTGTACCACTCACGGGCTTTCTTGGGGTCGGGGGCCACGCCCTCTTCACCCTCTTCGAGGATGGCACCACAGTAGTACATGGCCATCAAGTCGCCGTTTTCGGCAGCCTTGGTAAGCCAGTTGAGGGCTTCGGCCATGCTCTGTTCGACATAGATGCCGTTCATGTAGCAGTTAGCCACCATGCGGTAGCCTCGGTTGTACTCGTGGTCGGCGGCAAACTTGTACATTTCGTATGCCTTCTGCGAGTTAAGCACTACGCCCAAGCCTTCCTGGTAGCAGTAGCCCAGATTGCAGTAGCCTTCCAGACTGCCCAGGGTAACGGCTTTCTCATAGTAGAGGACGGCATTCTTCAGCTCGCCCTGTTCGCGGTAGATGTCGCCGAGGACGTTGATGGCGCGGATATGCTCGTTGTCGGCAGCTTTCTCAAGATAGCTGATGGCGATGGCGGTGTCGATGCGGCAGCCGTATCCGTTGAGATAGCAAAGGCCGAGATAGAAGTTGCTGGGCTCGTGGCCACGGCTGACGGCGGTGTCGAGATAGGCCTTGCCAAGGTTCTCGTCCTCGGGGCAGCCATTGCCCTGCAGGCAGGCCAGTCCCATGGCTCCGTAGGCACGTGGGTCGCCGGTTTGGCGGGCCACACGCTCAAAGAGGCTGTAAGCGGTTTTGGGGTCGGGATCGACACCGATGCCGTTTTGCAGATAGGTGGCAAAGGAGAGGGCGGAGTTGAGGTCGCCGCGCTGGGTGCCGGTGGCAAAGAACTCGGCGGCCTGGTCGTAGGCCTCTTCATTGGCCAGAGCCTGACCGATGACAGAGCAGGCGGCACCGTTGCCGTTCTGGTAGGCGGAGAGGTAGTAAGCAATGGCAGAGTCGCTGTCGGCGGTCACGCCGCCAAGGCCGTGGTTATAGATTTCGGCTACGCGGTAGGCGGCATTGCCCACCCCGTTTGCGGCAGCATCTTTGAGGTAGGCCATGGCACGGAGGGTGTCGATTCCCACGCCGCAGCCTTCCAGATATGAGCGGCCCACATAATAGGTACCCTTGGTGAAGCCGGCCTCATGGGCTTCCTGATAGAGCGAGAAGGCTTTGGCCTTGTCTTCGGGGACAAAATGACCGGAGCGGTAATAGTCACCTAAGTAACACTTGGCATCGGCGTGGCCGAGGTCGGCAGCTTTTTGTATGAGGCGCAGGGCTTCGACCGAGTCGGCGGGGATGCTGGGGGTGGAGAGTTCGGCGGCCTCATGATAGAGGCCCATCATGAAGTAGCCTTCAGCGTCACCGTTGTCGACCAAGGTTTGGAAACACTCCACGGCTTTCTCGTGGTCGACGGTATCGGTGTACCATCCATAGGCATAGATGTGGCCAAGGTCGTTGAGGGCAGGGGCATAGCCGTCGGCGGCAGAGGACTTGAGAAGGTCGAGGCCGGTGGCAATGTCTTTCTCCTTACCTTTGCCGAGATGCTGGTTGAGGTAGAGAGAACCGAGACGGTAGCGGGCGGCAGGGGTGTTGGCCTTGGTGTAGTATTGGGCGGCTTTCTTGTAATTGATCTTATAGTCATCGAGGCCGTTCTCATAGATGGCTCCTAGGGAATAGGCGCAGAGGCTGCTGCCTTTTTTGTAGCCTGTGTTGAGAAGGCTGTTGCAGGTCTTGTGGTCGCCGTTGCCTTCGTAAATCATGGCCTTGTGGTAGTATCCGTCGTTAAGGCCTTTTTCAATCATCTTGTCGTAGCATTCTAATGCCATGTCGGTATTGCCGCTGCTGGAATAGAGCTGGCCGAGATATTCCATGGCCGAGGACTCGCCCAGTTGGTCGGCCATGCGGTAGTATTTCACGGCCTGGGGCAGGTCCTTGTAGGGTTCATCCTCGTAGAAGGCGGCCAGTGCCATGGCGCACTGGGTGCTCTTCATCACGTCGGCACCGCGATGGAGCCAACGGAGCGTCTGGTCGGGGTCGGCCTCGCAGCCTTCGCCGCGGTAATACATGATGCTCAAATAGTAGCATGCCTCACCTTCGCCGCCTTTGTTGGGCTCTTTTTCGGCCACCGTTTTAAAATAATGGAAGGCCTTCTCGTTTTGCCCTTGGTTGAAGTAGTAGCGGGCGAGGTCCAACTGGCACAGAGAGGCAATCGAAGGGGAGAAATGGGAACCCTCTTCCCAGATGCGGATGGCCTTGACGGTGTCGCGCAGGGCGACATCGTCGGGGTACATGTAGGCTTCGCCAGCAACGGCTTGAGTGAATCCGAGGTTGTGCCGTTTGGCAATGAGGTCGCTGAGGATTTGTTGGGCCTTGGCCTCGTCTTCTTCCTCGCCAACGCCGTTGAGATACATCAAGGCCGTGATGGACTGGGCGGTGGCATTATTCCATTTGGCTCCCTCTTGGGCCCACTTCTTGGCCTTCTTGTAGTCGCCTTTGTTATAGTAGTATCCGGCCAAATCGCCGCAGCTTGAGATGTCGCCGAGTTTGTAGGCTTTCTCCCAGTAACTGACGGCCTTCTTCTCATCTTTGGCCAAGTCTCCGTAGCCGTAAGCCAGATTAAGAGCCATGTTTTCATAGCCCCATGAGGCGCCGGCCTTGAGGGCCTGCTGATTGAGTTCGAGGGCTTTGGCCGAATCGACGGCCACCCCAAAGCCATACTCGTAGCAGGAAGCCAAGGCGGCGAGGCCGTTAGGCAGACCCTTGTCGGCCCACTCTTTGCGGATGGCAAAATAGCGAGCGGTGTCCTTAGGCAGGAGGGTGCTGTGCATATAGTAACGGGAGATACGCAGCCAGCCCTCACCGTCGCCTTGGTCGGCGGCACGCTGGAACCATTTCAGGGCCAGGGTGCTGTCGACATCCACTCCGGCACCGTTCTCATAGCACTCGCCAAGGAGCACCATGGCTTTGGTGTCACCCTGTTGGGCCTTGTTAATCAGTTTCTGGTCGGCCTGCGCAAAGCTTAGCACAGGCAGCAAAGCCAATAGAAAGAATGAGAATAAAGTCTTCTTCATAGTATAAAAAGTTCTATAATTCGCGGTGCAAAGATACTAAAAAAAATTCGTTTACGTTATTAATAATTATTTTTATC
>CAMVMF010000098.1 GCA_947168515.1 uncultured Bacteroidales bacterium | reverse complement strand
TGGTTTCCATCCTGAACGGTTGGCCCGGCTTGCCCACCACGTCGGTGATGAAAATGAGGGGGCGATGCAGGCATCTGCCTTCTCTTGCCAAGCACTTGGGTGCCAATGGATACCACTCTGCGTTCTATTATGGTGGTGATATCGACTTTACCAATATGCGGGGTTATCTTTTCGAAACCGGGTATGATGAGGTGAAGGGCGGCGAAAACTATTCGTGGGCTCCAAACCAGGGAAAATGGGGCGCCGATGATGAGTATCTGCTCACCCTCAATCCAGTCCGTCTGCCTTCCGCACCTTTTTTTGCCACTTATCTTACTCTCAGCAGCCACGAGCCATGGGTTGTACCCTACCGCAGGTTGGTTGACGATAAGGCCAATGCCTTCGCTTATACCGATTCGTGCATTTACTCCTTTGTTCTGCAACTCAAGCAAAACGGTTTATGGGATGACCTGCTTTTGATAATCGTGCCGGACCACGGTGTGGACTATGGCCCGTACTACACCCATAGTGTCAAGACTTCGCATATTCCGATACTATGGCTTGGCGGAGCTGTAAGGTCTACCACAGAGGTGGACAAACTGATGAACCAGAGTGACTTGGCAGCTACCCTCATGGCCCAGCTGGGTATTGCGGCAGACGACTTTGTCTTCAGCCGCAATGTCCTCAGTACTCACTACCAGCCCACGTTGGTGATGCATGCCTACAAGAATGGGGTCAATCTAATCGATACTGCGGGTAGTTCACGTTTCGACCTGTTGAATGGTCAAGTGTTACCAGCCCAGGAACCTCATCGTCCCGATGCCATAGTAGACATAAAAGCCTTGTTGCAGAAAGTGTATACCCGCACCGCGCAATTGTAGGGCATTTACCCTGCAGGCCCTATGAGAACCAGCTAACGATAAATCCTATTCTCAATGCTATATCTGCCCTGGATTATTGAAATTGCCACGCCTTGGCAAAAACCACTCAGCACCTCGGATTGTTGAAATTGCCACGCTATGGTATAATCCCCAAGGGAGTAATCCCCTGCTTGCCTTTTTTTTAACACAGTTTGTGTATTTTCCCAGTTAACTGATGGACGTCATGAGGTGGGTTCAATAAATAAGTGCGGGTGTCGCTGTTACTTGATATATCCCGCACTACAAGAGCAGTGCTATTGGTGTTTTGCCTCAGCAAGGCAATTTATAGAAATCCCCATAAATAAAAAAGGATGCACTTAAGTGCATCCTTTTTATTCTGTTGTCATTTGTCTATTACATGTTTGCGTCGCGATAACCGGGCAGGTCATCAATTTCACCCTCGAAGGGAACGAACATGCCACCAAAGTGGGTGGTCAGCTGATACCAGGTACCAGTGGTGGTGCCATTGGCGAAAATGTGCCAGTGAGGACGACCATAGTGGGTGCAGTTGTAAACAGGGCAGAGACCATCATCATATTTATGGCAATGATAGTGGTTGGGGGCCACCGCGACACCGCAAATGGTGCAGAGTACATCGCCGAATGCTTTGGTGCCATCGACTTCTTGATAAAGGACTGCAGTTTCATCCTCGTTGTAGGCCACGTCCTCCTTGTTGCAGGAAGTGAGACTCATCGTAGCGAACATGGCGAGGCAGGTCATAGCGCCCATCAAAAATAATCTCATTTTTTTCATTTTTCAGAAAGTATTTTACTGTTTTGTTATTAATTTAATTTTCGTGTGTGCTTACTTATATAATTGTATCATTGGGTATTACATGGATATTCCATGCTTTTCACCCTACAATTTTATAATACAAAGATACAATTTATTTTTTACGTAACAAATTTTTTTTCTTTCTTTTTTGAACAACTTTATCCACAATGTCGTTTTTGGTGCCATTGTTCAACTCTCCTAAGGCGTTTTCTGCTCAACCGCGTAGTGGTCTCAGTAGGTGTATTTCTTCCCCAGCATGTTCAGTTTTAAACATAGGCCAAAGTTTACATATTTGAAGTCTTTCACGCTGGCCTGTAACAGCAGGTGCTGCCACAGCAGAGCATCAGCCCCAAACAAGAACTCGTTGCCTGTGTACTCCACAATGGCACGTGCCTGAGGGAAGAATGCTGGACGGAAAGACAGGCCGCCTACTATGCCGTTCCATTTGTCGTTATAGTCTCTGAAGTAGTGGCGGTAGGCTACGTTCACACCCAGTTCGTTGCCACCAAAGGAGAAGTGCTTGGTAGCTGCCACGTAGAAGTTGGTAAAATAGAGCTGTACGGCTGTTTGGTTTTTCTTGAATGCCGTGGTACCTAGGTCGTTGCATCCAATGGCAATGGAGGGGTGGTATCTACCTTCTTGCAGAGGCCTGATTTTAACAGAGAAGTAGCGGTCCTTGGCACCATATACTATATCCCCGGTCATGGGGCGTGTGATTTTCCGCTTGGTACATGTGTAGCTCAGCTCAATCCAGTTGTAGGGCGTAACGCTCATGTAGTAGTCAAAGGTGTTGTATTTCTCGCCTCCAAAGATGAAGCCCGTGTCGGGTGTCATGGCTTTGTTCAAGAAGTGAGCTCCGATGTGGGCATCGCCTTCGTGGTTCATCTCGGCCGAGGGAATATGTAGGAATCCAGAGGTTCCGGTGTATTGTTGGGCGTGGCCGACGGCTGACAGAAGTGTCAGCAAGCTTGTCAGAATGAGACTTGGTCTGAGGTGTTTCATTCTTTTTCCTCCTTTTCTTGATATTTGAAGTCGGGTTCCATTGTGTGGCTGCCCCATTGCAAGAGGTCGCGGCTGAACCATCCGTCGCGAATGTTCTCTTCGGGGTCGGTCTGGTATAGTCGGTTGGCATCGCGATACTCATCCATGCCTCGTAACAGATAAGTAGTACTGAAATTGGATGCTGGGCGGAAGTTGACCGTTCGATGAGTGCGTTTGTAGGGAGGTATCATGATGGCTATTTTGAAACCACCGTCCATGCCCTTCATCAACGATTGCGCTAGGGTGACACCTTCCCGATTCAGTTGTCCGGCTATGTTGTTCCATTTGGCATAAAGACCAATCGACGCATGGTTGAAATGTCGCATGGCTTCGGCTTCGAATCCCCAGTCGGTGTAGACATATGTGCCGATGATGCCACGCAGCTGTGTGTTCCAGCGAGGGATGTAGATGTCGCCACCAATGGTGCCAGTGAAGCGACCTATGGGGCTCATCGCCCACCCTGCAGCCATGGAGAGGAGACCTGTGCATCCGGCCTGAGCCTCAAAGGCCAGCCACTCAGTCACCGGAAGGAACGCCTTGATGTCGAACCCATAGCGGGCATTGCTGAAAAGGCCAGTGCTTCCTTTCAGATAGACAGGCCCTGCCTTCAGCTCTTTGCTCAGTACCAGCATACTGAGATATGCCGTGTTGATGCTGTTGTTGTAGGTGTTTACAAGGTACACTTTCCCTTGGGCTGCCAGTTGCCAATGCTTGCCCATGTCGAATTTGAACCCAGGCGTGAGGTTTAGAAGTACGTTGTACTGCCGGAAGAATGTCATGTCCACCAAAGAGATATTGACACCCGAAAAAAAGTCGATGCTGGGTTTATTGTCTTGAGCCATAGTCTTCTGTGGCATCGATGCCAGCAGTAACGCCAGCACCAACCCCCCGATGGCTCCCCGTCTGAATAAAAGATATATCTGTTTCACAGTGGTAGTGATTAATGTATTATTTATTGTTGCAAAAATACTATTTTTTTCTGAATTGGGGAGTTTTTTTGTGATAATTAGTTTAGTGGTGGGTCTCATAGGGGAGGGCGGTTCGGGTTGGCTTTTCGGAAGGTTTTTCTTTCTTTTACGGGAAAAACGTTGTAATTACGCGGTTTTTCTGTCGCAGTGGACAGGCTTACGACGGACCTACAGCGAAGTATCTACGGTCTCGGTTCGAGATTTTGGCATTGGATGTGGGACACCTTCAAAGAGCCGAGTGGAGCCGTTCTAGAGGATGTAGGAAAAAGGGGAGAATGAATTGGAGGCAGTTTGTGAGTGGGTTAGGAATAGGTAAGGAGTTGCGTGAGTGCTGGCTGGGTGCCGTGAGAAAGGGGTTTAGGAGCTGGGTAGGGGAGTGGTGAGGTTAGTCGTAGTAGCTGAAGGTGCGTATGATGCGGTATTTGTAATAATGGTAGGCGGGTGGCGCCGAGGGATGAGGGCGGCCTAGAGAGATTCGCACGGTCACTTCGGCCTCCTGCCAGTTGCCGTGCTCATCGTAGCGGCTATAGGCAAAGTGTTTGTGCTCGCCCACCTCGTGGGCCCCGGTTTCACCCTCAAGGTGCTCCCAGTTGGTGTGCCATATCTCCAGCGTGTCACCCTGGTCGTTGTAGCGGAAGTGGTCGTCGGTGCCGGGATTATTCTCGCCCGTGGTGTGCACCCGTTCCAGTCGGCCTTGCGTGTTGTAGTGATAGGTGATGGTGGTATTTGTTGGGAGCTTTTTCTCGACGAGACGGCCCAACGTGTCGTAGCGGAAAGTAACGGTGTCCTCCCATACCGAAATGCTCTTCAAAACGCGGCATTGGTCGTCGCAGGTCACGGTGTTGGTGGTGAGACTGTTGCCCTCTGTGGGGTCTTCACTGAGGAAATATTCGTCAAAGGCATTGAGGCAGCCATCGACATCATAGTGGAACACCACGCTGTCGCGACCCCCACTCTTGAATACATAGTTGAGCAAATGCCCCTGTACGTCATAATCATAGTACTCGTCCTGCTGATAGAGCATGTCGGCTGTGGAGGATTCGGTCCGCAGTCCTTCGGAGTTGTAGGCTTCGGCCGTGGTGACGAAGAATCGGTGGGATGAGTCGGTGCATACAGCACTGTGCTGCACAAACTTAACTTTACCATGGTAGCCCATCTGTGCAGCGGAGACACGGTGAGTGATTTCACTTTGGGCCGATGAGACTGCGGGCAGCAGTAGGGTCATTAGTAGCATTATGCCCAAACGCGAGGGAGCAAAGTGGGCTAATGCTTTCGTTAATGTCTGATTTTTAGTTTGTTTGTTCATGGTGTCGTTGTGTTAATTGTTTTGCAAAGATACTTTTTTTTCTTCAGCATACAATTTTTTTAGTAAATGAGGAAGGGGGGGGCGATCAATCCCATATAAGTCGCGTTCCTTTCCACAAAAATGGGGAATGCCATTCTCACAGCTGATGACTTGTGCCATAATGTCTCGTTCGGAGGCTCCATGACCTCCGGGAGACTGACAAAATGGCCGATTGCGGGGTCTGGTGCAGTAGTTGATGGAATCAGGGTCAGAAATAAAAATATAGCATTATGAATATCAACAATTTTACCATCAAGGCACAAGAAGCCGTACAGAAGGCACAAGAGATTGCCATGGGTCGTCAGCACCAGTCCATTGAGACGGCCCACCTGATGAAAGGCATTCTGGTGGTGGATGAGAATGTGACCCCCTATCTGTTGAAGAAGATGGAGGTGAACATTCCTCGTCTGGGCCAACAGGTAGATGCCATGTTGGAGCGCCTGCCCCGCGTGAGCGGCGGTGAGCAGTATCTGAGTAGTGCCGCCAACCAGGCTCTCGTCAAGGCTACCCAGACGGCCACGGACATGGGCGACGAGTTTGTCTCCATCGAGCACATGCTGCTGGGGCTGCTCTCGGGTCACGACGATCTGGCGCACCTGTTGAAAGATGCCGGTGTGAACGAGAAGAGCTTGAAGGCCGCCATCGCCGACCTGCGTAAGGGTAGCAAGGTTGCCAGCCAGAGTGCCGAGGACAACTACAATGCCCTTGGCAAGTATGCCAAGAACCTCAACCAGCTGGCCCAGAGCGGCAAGTTGGACCCTGTCATTGGTCGTGACGATGAGATACGCCGTGTGCTGCAGATTCTTTCGCGCCGCACCAAGAACAACCCCATCCTCATTGGCGAACCCGGCGTGGGTAAGACCGCCATTGCCGAAGGTCTTGCCCGCCGTATTGTCTCGGGCGACGTGCCGGAGAACCTGAAGAACAAGACTATCTACAGCCTCGACATGGGAGCCCTGGTGGCTGGTGCCAAGTACAAGGGTGAGTTTGAGGAGCGTCTGAAGAGTGTCATCCAGGAGGTGGAAAAGAGCGATGGCGACATTATCCTCTTCATCGATGAAATACACACCCTGGTGGGTGCTGGCGGCGGCGAAGGGGCCATGGATGCAGCCAACATCCTTAAACCCGCCTTGGCGCGTGGCGAGCTGCGTGCCATCGGTGCCACCACCCTGGCCGAATACCAGAAGTATTTCGAGAAAGATAAAGCCCTCGAACGTCGTTTCCAGAGCGTGCTTATCGACGAGCCCAGCGTGGAAGACACCATCAGTATCCTGCGTGGTTTGAAAGAACGTTACGAGGTGCACCACAAGGTGCGTATCAAGGATGACGCCCTGATTGCCGCTGCCGAACTGAGCAACCGTTACATCAGCAACCGTTTCCTCCCCGACAAGGCCATCGACCTCATCGACGAGGCAGCCGCCAAGCTGCGTATCGAGATTGACTCGGTGCCCGAAGAGTTGGACGAAATAGAACATCGTATCCGCCAGTTGGAAATCGAACGCGAGGCCATCAAGCGCGAGAACGACCAAGACAAGCTTGCCCAGCTCAACCAGGAGTTGAGCGAACTGGGCGAACAACGCGACCAGATGAAGGCACGCTGGCAGAACGAAAAAAGTGTGGTAGAGGCCATCCAGGCCGAGGTGAAGAACATCGAATCCTATAAGCTGGAGGCCGAGCAGGCCGAACGCGCCGGCGACTACGGCAAGGTGGCCGAACTGCGCTATGGCCGCATCAAAGAGGCCGAGAAGAAGGTTGCCGACCTTAAAATACAGCTCAAACAGCTGCAGGCCG
>CAMVMF010000097.1 GCA_947168515.1 uncultured Bacteroidales bacterium | reverse complement strand
CGTCCCTGTCGGGACGCTGGCTCATCGACCGTCTCCTCACGGCACTGCGTAGACTCTGTCCCCTTTTCTCCGTCCAAAGGTATATGCGGCTCGACCTTTGCAATTACATATTCTGATGATAAAGCACTCAAGATTCTTATTAGCCAAGTGTGTAAACAAACTTGAATGGAAATCTTCAGAAGTTGTACGCAACAACGTTATACCCTGTACATTTTGCGGCTCCCATATTATATTTATTTCTGGGGAATAATATGTAGACACCGACAAACCTAATAAATGTAATATATGGGTATTGACATCAATTATTTCGCTTTTTATTGTCCAACCGACAAGATCGAACCAACCTATCCGGGAAAGGCAATCAAGGGTTTTCTCGATAGGGAGTTTGATGACTATTAATCCCAAATATGATTCATTTTAAACAATTCGATAGTCATAAATAACAGTTGCGGATGGTGTTGGCACCGGGCACTTTGTCGCCGCTCGTCAATCCGAGGACATGCTTGAAGGAGAGCACTAAAAATCGTGCGTTCTATGTTTTGCCATTCCAGGGTGTCATTTGTAACCCACTCATTTACCCAAGGCGTTGCCATTGGGCTAGATATGTTTAAGCCCTTTCAGCGCATTTCTAGAGGTTACTTGAAACTGCTGCGGTCCACTATAATGTACCACGTATAGCACACTTGGTATAGCGAGGCGGGAGTTACTCTAAATCATGAAATATGAGTAGCTCCCGCCTCTATTGTAATTTGTACACTATCAATAGTCGTCATCATCCTGGTCGTCGTCGACGGAGTAGACTTCGCCAGTGTAGGCATCGACCCAGAGGTGTTTGCCGTCAGCAGAACTGCCACCGAAGACGTACATGGCGTGGCCTTTGTCGAAAGAATAGACCGGATAGCGGAGGCTGACAAAAGTAGTGTTGGGGGTAGCAAAGTCGGAAGCCATGACACTATGGATAGCCTGTTGCAGGGTAATCATGCTGTCCAGTGAGGTAACAGGGATATAATAATCGCCTAACCATGGGCTTCTGGGCGTTTCATATCTGATCTGAGAAGTTCCGGCTTCAAAGTCGCGGTCCAGATAGACCATATGGCTGCAATGTTCGTCGGAGAAATAGCCTATGTAATACACTTCGGACATGGCCACGACATTGAGGTCTCTGAACGAGGAGACTTCGTTGATTTTATGGTCGAGAGTGCAACGGACTTCCACCAGCTTGTCAAGGGCATCAGGATAACTCTTGATCACGGTTTGGTAGTCTTGTTTGACAGCACTCAGCATCAATTGGGTGGTGGAGACGGGACGGATGTTATCCGTCTGTTCTTTCTTGCAGCTTGCTGCAAGCAGGACAACAGCGCCCATGAGCAGGGCAAAAACGATTTTTTTCATGGTGTTTATGTTTAATTATTAAAGGATAATGTCTGTGTGATGACTATTGTTTACCGTGGGTTCTGATTTCCTCATCGGTCTGGAACAATTCGTCCAAGGTGGGCTTAGCAATAAATGGGGCTCGCTGCATCTGTTCCTCCACAAAGTCGGCAATCTGGAGGAAAGTAAGTTCGCCCTGGATGAAACGCTGCACGGCAACCTCGTTGGCAGCATTCATGATGCAGGGCATGTTGCCTCCCCGTGCGATGGCCTGATAGGCCAAATCCAAGCAACGGAAGGTCTTGATGTCGGGTGCCTCAAATGTCAGCTGGTTATATTTCTCGAAACTCAGCCTAGGCAAATGACTCTCAATGCGCTCGGGGAAACTAAAAGCATACTGGATAGGTGTTTCCATGGTGGGGACACCTAGCTGGGCCTTGATGCTTCCATCGACATATTGCACCATGGAATGCACCACCGACTGGGGGTGCACCAGCACCTGTATGCGTTCGGCAGGGACACCAAAGAGCCAGCGTGCCTCGATTACCTCCAGTCCCTTGTTCATCAACGAAGCGGAGTCGATAGTCACTTTGCGACCCATGCTCCAGTTGGGATGTTTTAGGGCATCGGCAAGCGTCACCTTCTCCAGCTGTTGCCGTGTGAAGCCACGGAAAGGACCGCCAGAAGCGGTCAGCAGAATCTTGTCGACCCCTCCGCCTTCGCCCACCAGACTCTGGAAGATGGCAGAATGCTCGGAATCGACAGGAAGGATAGGTACGTGGTTCTCCATGGCGGCCTGCGTGACGATTTCGCCGGCCACCACCATAGTCTCTTTATTTGCCAGTGCAATGGGCTTGTGGTGCTCGATGGCACGGAGGGTGGGGCGCAAGCCCGCAAAACCCACAATAGAGGCCAAAACAAGGTCTATGGTCTCCATCTCCATCAGGTCGGCTACAGAATCCATGCCACAGAACACCTTGATATCATGGGGGGCTAAAGCCTCATGCACCTGTTGGTATTTAGACTGATCGGCTATCGCCACGGCATTGGGGTCAAACTCCAAAGCCTGTGCAATCAGCAGGTCGGCATTGCTGCCGGCGCACAACACCTCAACAGAAAAAAGGTCACGGTGCCGTCGAATTACATTCAGAGCTTGTGTTCCGATGGAACCTGTCGACCCTAGTATGGCTATTCTTTTCATGTGGTAAAATATTGTCTTTATAAAATAAATGGGCTTATCTGATTCAGGACATTGGGGGAGACGAGTGTTAGGTATGCCAGAGTTGGAGACTTTATCATCCTCAGGGCGATGGCTTCTCAATGTCGGACTCTTGATATGGCGCCACCTTAGAGGATACTCGATTCAGAAGTCAGCATTATTTCTTCTTTGCCCGCTTGTGTTTTGCTTCTATCTCCTGTCGAAGCAGCGAGTCGGCCTTCGAATGTTTATACTGGATAGCCTCCTCTTCTATCGCCTCTGCCTGTTGTTTCTGCTCTTCGGTGAGCGGCTTACCGCTGACAACTACCTGAATGGCAGCTATCATCTGTTCATGGTCATCGATAATACGTTCCAAGGAGTCAATGGTCTGCGCACTACGTGCAATCTCCTCGCGTTGTTCAGGCTTGATGTAGCCAGGCACAAGGTTGTGCAACGGTGTGAAAGCGATAAGTAGCATGGAGAGGAGCAACAGCGCAATAATCGAGATGCCCACATAAGTAAAAATATTGACACCCGTAAGTTCCATCGAGAACTTCTCCTTGAAGGTGTCTGTGTCCATCAACGACAGACGATGCTTATGGTGGATGCGTTCGCGGAAATCCTGCCAATTATTAGAAAGGCGCAGCCGCAGGGCCGCGCCTTTCTCTTTTATCGTATTCAACCGTTGGCTAACCATTAGAAGAATTTGATACGATTATCTTCAATCTTTGCATTGTCTTTCAGCACTTGCTGAATACCACGAAGACTCTGCATAAAGCTCTGCTCTTTCTGACGACGGATAGTCTCGGCATCAGCGGCAACGGGGTTGTCCATCTTAGCATTGACGCTAACCATATAGACACCATTGGCTCCCTGAATGGGGCCGACCAGCTTGTTAGCAGCAGAAGCAGCAATGGCTGCCTGCACCTTGGGCTCCATACCATACTGACCCAGATAGTAGTCGTTGAAAGAAACACTGTCAAGCGTATCAATAGCGGAATTCATCTTGGCTGCGATGGCCACGAGGTTGGCGTTGCCATTCTTGGCCTCCTCTAAGCGGGCTTTCAACATCTCTGCTTTCTTTTCGATGCGGACTTGGTTCTCAATCATCGGACGAACCTGGTCGAGGGAGGCATAACCCACTTTGTAGACACTCTTCAGGGCAGCCACAATGTACATGTCGTCGCCTTCGAAAATCTGGTCGGCAACGGCACCCACCTCGGTGTCTTCGTTGTAGGCCCACTGGATGATGCTGCGTGCATTGTTGACACCGCCTATGCCATACTGCATGGCGGACACCATGGCGTTGCGCACCTGCAGGTTCTGGGCCTGGGCGGTAGCGGTCATCTCGGCATAGGTACGGTTGCTGCCAGCAAATTTGTTGGCCTCATTGTAGATATTGCGCGAAGTGGCCTCGCTGGCGGCAATCTGGCGTGAGATAGCAGCCACGCGGTATTTTCTATGCGGAGTAGTCTTGCCGGTAACCTTCACAAGGAAGTAGCCAACCTCCTGGGGATGCTGTTTCACGAACAGACCACCTTCGGGGGTGTTCACAACGTCCTCGTTGATAAAGCCGTAGCCTCCATCGAGGGTCCAACCCATATCTCCGTTGTTCTGCGTCTTCTGAGGATCGTCGGAGAACTGACTAACAGCCTGTTCAAAGCTCATGGCACCGCTGCGGAGCACATTCATTACGCTGTCGGCAAGCTGCTTGGCCTGCTCGTCGCTGCGGGTGATGTTGCCGCCGGCCTTGTCGTTGAAAATATAGATGGTGCTGGCACGCAAACTATCGGGACGGTTGGCAATGTTCAACACCTTAGCCATCATCCATTCGTTGCCGACAATGCGGGGGCTGATGAAGCTACCCTCGCCAGCTGCCATCAGGGCACTGTCCATGGGGCTGGCAAACTCGCTGGCCTTGCGGTAGGTGGAGTCGTAATTACGAGAGGACTCGGCGTTGACAAAGAAAGTCAGCTCTTCGGGAGTAACAGTCTGGAACTCCTCCCAAGTCTTCTGCACCTCTTCCTGGATGTTGGCCATATCTTGCTGAGTAGGGACAACCGGATAGATGATATAGTCAATCTCGCGAAGTTCGTCGCGCAGACGGAACTCGGCTTTATGCTTGTTGTAGTAGTTCTGATAGTCCTGATCGGTCAAAGCACCAACCTCATCATCAGCCACCGACTGGTAACTGCAGTTGATAGCGGTGACGTTGCTCAGTTTGCTCCCCATCTCTACAATCTGGTTGGCAATAGTCTTGGGCATGTACAGACCACGAGAAATCAGCGCGCTGTATTTCTGCTGTTTGCGATCCTCTCTCACTTGCTTTTCTATTTCCACAAGCTGGAGACGCTGGTTGGTGTCGAGGTTGTCGAAATTGGACATATACTGTTTAACGGTAGCAGCATTGAAGTTACCCGTCTGCGGGTCTGTGAAAATCTGACGGATATAGGGGTGGATAAAAGTACCCATATACATGTCGTTAAACTCGGCAGGGGTAAGTTGGAGACCCAGCTTATCGAATTCTTTGTCGGTAAGTGTCTCTGTCACCAAATTCTGCCAAACTTGGTCGCGCAGCTGATATTCGACATCGGTGGGGATCTGTGCAATGCCTTGCTGAGCCTTGTAGCTTTGCTCCATCTCTTCGACCTTCTCATTGTAGCGGGCATAGGTGATGGTCTGGTCACCTATCTTACCCATATCGGGCACACCTCGGTTGTTCTTGGCAAGGTCACCGATGATGAATGCAACGATAGCAATACCCACAACGGCAACTGCTATCACAGAGTTTTTTCTGATACTTCCAATAATTCCCATATTTAAGTACTTATTTTTATTATTATTCCTATTAACAATTCACTATTTTAAGCGTGCAAAGGTACAAAGAAATTTTAGTGTACGAAACATTTTTGCCTAAAAATATTTGGGCAAATAGCGTACACTGATGTTTTTCAGTGCTTTGTGACAACACAATTTTTTCTACAATTTGGCCTCAAAAGTGAATGGGAGCAGTCTTTTGACTCCACAGATCTTTCGAATTCGACCACCCGAAAGATAGCAGAAAAGGGTTATCTCGTTGCCATAACGCAGTTCATACTCCGACATCACCTGACGACAGGCACCGCAGGGCGATGCCTCTGTAAAAGCTCCCTCGTGGAAACCCACCACAGCCAGTGCTTCCACAGCCAACTGCGGATACTGGGCCGAAGCCCCAAACAGGGCGGTGCGTTCGGCACAAAGGCCTGAGGGATAAGCTATGTTCTCTTGGTTGCTCCCTCGCACAATCGTTCCATCGGCCAGCCTCACCGCAGCCCCCACATGGAAATGGGAATAGGGGGCGTAGGCACTCTCCGTAGCCTCCATGGCTGCCTCCATCAGGCGACGGTCTGTCTCGGGCAACTCCTGCAGCGAGTCGTACTCTGTGTACTCTATCATTAATTGTTTGTTTTCCATGCTACATATTCTTTTAATTCACTTTTTATTCGTATTTTTGCACACACTTTATGAAAACGTTGGATTTTGAAAATTATTGTGTCATTGGCCTTTCGCCAATGGACGATATCACCGACCTCCCTTTCCGCGAACTCTGCAAGTCTTTCGGGGCCGACCTACTTATCACCGAGTTCATCGCCTCCGAGGCCCTCAACCGCGAGGCCGAAAAAAGCTACCGCAAAATGCGTTTCACCCCCTCGCAGCACCCCATCGGCATTCAAATCTTCGGGGCCAACGAGGAAGAATTGGTACAGTGTGTCGACATTGTTGAGGCACAGCAGCCCGACTTTATCGACATCAACTGGGGCTGCCCTGTTCGCAAAGTGGCCGGCAAGGGCGCAGGCAGCGGCATCCTCCGCGATATTCCCAAAATGCTGCATGTCACCGAGGCAGTTGTCCGGCGCGCCCACCTCCCTGTCACCGTCAAAACCCGGCTCGGCTACGATGCTGACGACAAGCCCATCGTCGAACTAGCCGAACGGCTCCAGGACGTGGGCATCGCCGCCCTCAGCATCCATGGACGCACCAAAACCCAAATGTATCAAGGCACTGCCGACTGGACCCTCATCGGCGAGGTGAAAAACAACCCCCGCATGCACATCCCCATTTTCGGCAATGGCGACATCGTCACTCCCCAGCAGGCCCTAGAAGCCCGCCAACGTTACGGTGTCGACGGCATTCTCATAGGCCGCGGCGCCATCGGCAACCCTTGGATATTCGAGCAAACCCAGCGCCTGCTGCGTGGTGAGGCCGAGCGACCCGTCAGCGTGCAGGAGCGGGTCGAAGTCTGCCGCCGACACCTGCTGGCCGCTGTCGAATTTAAAGGCGAGCACACCGCCATGTTCGAAATGCGCAAGCACTACGGCGGCTATTTCAAAGGGCTCTTCGACTTCAAGCAGTTCCGCAT
>CAMVMF010000096.1 GCA_947168515.1 uncultured Bacteroidales bacterium | reverse complement strand
AAAGAGACAATCCTTGAATGTAGTTCCAAAGATTGTTCATTGCCGGATTGCTATAGGTTGCAGTACTCATTTTCATGTCTCCTTTCAGTTTGCAAAGATACACATTTTCCCGACATGGCAAGAAAAAGAAATCCCCGCCAGTATAAACCAGCAGGGAATGGGGGTGAAGAAATGAGCGGTTAGCTCTATCTCTGTTTTCTTAAGGTGTGTTCTATTTATTTGTTTCCATTGTCGCGTCCCGTCGGGACGCAGTTTACTGACGTCTGAGTATCACGGCACTGCGCCTTCGGCTTGTACCGTGTTATTAATAGTCTCACCCCTTCTGGGTGATTTATAGAAGTTCCCTTAATAATGTATCAGTGAGGAAACTATCTATGAAGGCAAAGCCTATCAATGGCATGCGTTGGTATCTCCGTTTTGCTATTGATGGTCATTCAAAAGATGTCCGTCTTTACTTTCAACATTTAGTCAAGTTGTTTGGCGATGTCAAACCCTTCGGGCAGTGGTCCTAACACCATTGAAAGAAGGCTTTCAGATGGTACAAAGCTGTCGTCGAAGTGTGGGAATACCAGCTCTTTCTCGGACTTTGCCTCCTGCTGTTCATCTGTCTTCTCAACAAGCCTATCGGCAAGCCATTGGCGGTCGCTGGCAGAAAGGGACAATCCTTGAATGTAGTTCCAAAGATTGTTCATTGCCGGATTGCTATAGGTTGCAGTACTCATTTTCATGTCTCCTTTCAGTTTGCAAATAATACAACTTTTTCCCGACATAACAAGAAAAAAAAAAACAGCAGGGAATGGGGGGTGAAGAAATGAGCGGTTAGCTCTATCTCTGTTTTCTTAAGGTGTGTTCTATTTATTTGTTTCCATTGTCGCGTCCCGTCGGGACGCAGTTTACTGACGTCTGAGTATCACGGCACTGCGCCTTCGGCTTGTACCGTGTTATTAATAGTCTCACCCCTTCTGGGTGATTTATAGAAGTCCCCTTAATGACATTGCAGTGAGGAACCATCAATGAAGGCAAAGAATATCAACGGCATACGTCGTTTTTCCGCCCTGCTATTAATGGACATTTACAGGATGCACGTCTTCATCTCCCACATTAGTTCATGTTCTTTGTCGATGTCAAACCCTTCGGGCAGTGGTCCTAACGCCATTGAAAGAAGGCTTTCAGATGGTACTAAGCCGTCGTTAGGTGTAAAAGAGGATGAGGAGTACAAATACCTTCTCAGGCTTTGCGGTTAGGTGTTCTTAGGAGTGTCCACTATGCCTGTCCGTCTTGCCGGATTACCAGTACTCATGATACAGGCCTACTGGCAAATTGGCTAAAATACAACTTTTTTACGCTATGAGAAGAAAAATTCGTATTTTTGCAGCATGAAAGCAACCATTTTGAACATAGGCGACGAGCTGCTGATTGGGCAGGTTGTCAACACCAATGCCAGCCGCATGGCCCAGATGCTGACCCAGGCGGGAATAGACGTGTCCGGCACTTACGTCATAGGCGATAACGCCGAAGATATAATCTACTATTTGCGCCACTGCCTGCAGCGCAGCGATGCTGTGCTGATGACCGGTGGCCTCGGCCCTACCAAGGACGACATCACAAAGAAATGCCTCTGCCAGTTCTTTGACAGTGAGTTATATGAAAATGAAGAAGCCTTGGCCAACGTGCGGCGCTTTTTTGAGGCGCGCGGCTACGAGCTGACCCCCATCAACCGCCAGCAAGCCTGGGTGCCACGGTGCTGCCAGGTGATTAACAACGTGCTGGGGACAGCCCCTTGCATGTGGTTTTCCTGTGGAATGGAGAATGGAGAATGGAGAATGGAGAATCATCCGGGTGCGGCAGCTAATTCTCAACTCTCAACTCTCAACTCTCAACTCTCAACTCTCAACTCTCAACTCTCAACTCCCAACTCTCAACTCTCAATTCCCAATTCTCAATTAAAAAAAGTGGTTGTGTCGCTGCCCGGCGTGCCGTTTGAGATGGAGAACCTGATGGCGACGGAGGTGGTGCCACGCTTGGTACGGCATTTCCGCACGGACCAGATTGTCATCAAGAACATACTGGTGCAAGGCATCGGCGAGAGTTTTCTGAGCGACTTGATTGAGCCGTGGGAGACGGCCCTGCCCAAGAACATAAGGCTGGCCTACCTGCCCCAGGCGGGGATGGTGAAACTGCGCCTGACCGCCCATGGCGGACACGACGACCGCCCCAAGCTGGAGCAACAAATAGCCGATGCCGTGGCTGGGCTCTACCCATTAGCAGGAAAATATATAGTGGGCGAAGATATGGAGTCGCTGCCCGAGTTGGTGGCCTACACCTTCAAGAAATACCACCTCACCTTGGCCACGGCCGAGAGTTGCACGGGCGGCATGTTGGCCCATCAGCTGACGGCCATGGCGGGGGCTTCGGAATACTACCGCGGCGGTGTGGTTTCATACTGCAACGAAGTGAAAGAATGCGCCCTGGGCGTGAGACACGAAACACTGGAGACCTACGATGCCGTGAGCGAAGAGACCGTGAGCGAGATGGTGACAGGAGTCCGCACCCGCCTGGGGGCAGACTATGCCGTTGCCACCACAGGTGTTGCCGGCCCTACGGGCGGCACTCCCGAACGTCCAGTGGGCACGGTATGGATTGGCGTTGCAGGCCCTGAGGGGCAGCTGGTCACCAAGCTGCTGCATTTCGGCGACCGCCGCGCCCAAACCATCGAGCGCACCACCCATGCCGTATGGTCAGAACTCATCAAATTAGTCAAATCCAATCTCCAAGATTAAACTATGCCTCGCGGATTACTCACCATCCTACTCCTCATCTGCTCAAATATCTTCATGACCTTTGCCTGGTACGGCAACCTGAAACTACAGCAGATGAAAATCATTACCGACTGGCCATTGCTGGCCATCATCGCCATATCCTGGGGCATGGCCTTTTTTGAATACTGCTTTATGATTCCGGCCAACCGCATAGGGTCGCAAATCACCGGCGGGCCGTTCTCGCTGATGCAGCTAAAGGTGATACAGGAGTGCGTGTCGCTGGTGATCTTCACTGTCATCGTAGCCACGGTGTTCAAAGGCGAACCCATCCGCTGGAACCACTTGGTGGCCTTTGGACTCATTGTCCTGGCCGTTTTCTTCGCCTTCCTTAAAACAGAATAACCATGAAAAAGAAACTTTCTCCATTCTCAACCCCGCCCATCCTTTTAGTTTTTAGTTTTTACCTTTTACTTTCCCTTGTTGGCTGCAAAAACGATTCCACCCAAGTCACCCCTCTTACCGATTGGCAGTTTGAGTATGAGGGGCAATGGTACGACGGCACCGTGCCCGGATGCATACATACCGACCTCATGGCCCACGGCATCATCCCCGATCCCTTCATGGGCACTAACGAAGACTCGGTGCAGTGGGTGGGGAACCGCGACTGGAAGTATCGCACCACCATCACCCGCGACATGTGGGAGGGCTATGAGCACTGCGAGTTGGTGCTGGAGGGGGTGACCTATTGCCGTGTGACCATGAGCGGGACAGTGGACGGAGTTCCTTTCCGACGCCATGTCGTCAAATGCGACAATATGTTCCGCGAATACCGCGTCTGCCTGTTTGATGTGCTGATGGAAGGCAACCTGTTGCCCGACCCCGACGACAGCACCATTCTGGAAATCCATTTCTACCCCATCGAAATCAACAACGAGAACCATTTTGCCACCGAGGTGAGCGAAGAGGACGGCTACCCTTGGCCCGACATGGAGTACGACCTGCCCGACCACCGCGCCATGAGCCGCATGGCCCCCTATATGCTGGGATGGGACTGGGGTCCGAAACTGAGCACCGTGGGCATCCTTGGCTCTGCAAAACTCGAATGCTATAATGGCGAACGCCAAGAAAAGCCTCTGCCCAAGCCCAAGTCATGGAATGTAGAGTTGCGCCAGGAGCAAGACTCTATCGGGCAGTCATTCACTTTCTACAAGAATGGCAAGCCCATCTTTGCCAAAGGGGCCAACTGGATTCCCTGCCACTCCTTCCCTATCCTCACGCCTGCTCTCAAAGAACGTTACCGTTATCTTCTCACCTCAGCCAAAGAGGCCAACTTCAATATGCTGCGCGTTTGGGGCGGAGGCATCTACGAGCCCGACTTTTTCTATGACCTGTGCGACTCGCTGGGCATCATGGTGTGGCAGGACTTCAACTTCAGCTGCGCCCTGTACCCTTCGGACACGGCATTCCTGAACAATGTCAAGGCAGAGGCAGAATATCAGGTGCGCCGCATTTCGAGACACCCCTGCGTGGTGGTGTGGTGCGGCAACAACGAGGTGAAGAACGGCTGGGAAGACTGGGGCTGGCAGCAGCAATACCAGTGGACCCCAGAGCAAATTGCCACATTGCAACACGGCATAGACACACTATTTGGCACAAATGGCATCCTTGCCGCAGCCGTAAGCAAACATGACCCATTGCACCGTAACTATATCACCACCTCGCCCCTATACGGGTGGGGCCATCCCGAATGCGTCACCCACGGCGACAGCCACTACTGGGGTGTGTGGTGGGGCGAACTGCCCTTTGAGGTTTACAAAGAGAAGACTGGTCGCTTTATGTCGGAGTACGGTTTCCAAAGCTATCCCGACTGGAGCACCGTCTGCCGCTTCTGCCCCGAAGGGCAGCGAACCATAGACTCCCCCACCATGAAAGGGCATCAGAAGCATGGCCGTGGCGTGGAGATAATCGACAAGGCCATGCGGAAATATTACGGCTTCGACAGCCAGAGCCTCTCGTTGGAGGACTACTGCTATGTGTCGCAGTTGCTGCAGGCCTGGGGCATGGGCTACGGCATCCTGCAACACCTGCTGGCCCAACCGCACTGCATGGGCACCCTCTATTGGCAGCTGGACGACTGCTGGCCAGTGGCTTCGTGGAGCAGCATCGACTTCTATGGCAACTGGAAGGCCCTGCACTACAGAGCCCGCGACCTTTTTGACCCCAAGGCCGACCTCAAACTATGGCAGCAGTACTACAAGACATACCCCAAAGACCTACACCTAAAGGCTCCTAAATATAAGGTGGAACAGCATATCGACCGCAAAGGCAGACTCAGCGTCACTGTCAGTGCCCAAACCATGCTGCGCGATGTGATGTTGCAAACCGAACCCCATGTGGACGGTCATTTCGACCACAACTATTTCGACCTCGGGGCCAAAGGCACCTTTACTGCCCACTTTATCCCTCGCAATCCGAAAGAAGACCTCAGCGAGGTGAAAGTCTCCGTGAGGACTCTCAACGAACTATACAATAAATGACATCTAACATGAACAAACTGATTAAAACAACTATCATTGCAATGACCATCCTTTTTGCATCCAACGCCATGGCCCAGAGTGCCATCGACCTGCACTGCCATTTCGTCACTCCGGAGTTCCTATCTGACCTGAAAAACGATAACCGCCTGCTGGACGAGGGATTTCCCATACCCAGCTATTCCGTAGATGAGCATCTGCGTTGGATGGACGAGGCGGGCATAAGCACTTCGGTGCTGACCCTGCCTGCCCCGCAGCCTGCATCGGCCGCCACCATCCGAATGACCAATGAGACGGCTGCAAGGCTGAAAAAAGAACACCCTGGTCGTTTTCTCTTCTGTGCCGCCCTGCCCCTGCCGGACGTGGAGGCAGCCATCCGGGAAGCCGTCTACGCCCTAGACACCCTCAAGGCCGACGGCATCAAGCTGGCCACCAATGTCGGAGGGCAGTATCTGGGCGACCCCGCATTAGACCCACTATTTGCCGAGTTGAACAAACGGAATGCCCTCATCATCCTGCACCCCCACCGGCCAGAGCCTGTCAACGCTCAAGTAATGGGACAGACCCCACTGGCCATGCAGGAATATCTGTCGGAAACCACCCGCGCCGTGGCCAATATGATTTCGCGCAATGTGCTGGCCCGATATGCCAACCTCAAAGTGGTGGTACCCCACTGCGGTGCCTACCTACCCCTGGCTATTCCCCGCATGAAGTCATTAGCACCTGTCATGCAAGCCAACAAGATGGTAGGCGAGATAGACTGGGACCGCAACCTGAGCGCATTATACTATGACTTGGCCGGAGCCCATTCGCCCGAAGTAATACGCATGATGCTCTCCATCACCACACCCGACCACCTACTTTATGGCTCCGACTACCCATACGTGAAATCACAGGTGCTAACCGCCGGCCTAGCCCGAATGCGGAAATATCTAGCCGAAGAGCCCGACCTAGCCCCCTTTGCCGAGATGATTCTGCACAAGAATGCCGAATGGTTGTTAGGCATGAGACACAACAAACCGTCTGCTATAGGCAGCCATGCAGAGATGATTGTGCGCATTGCCGAGATTGAGGTTTATCCGAAATATATGAACGAGTATCTCACCTTTGCCGAGGAGGTAGATCGGCTCTCCCTAGAGCGTGAGCCCGGCGTCATCTGTCTCTTTCCCATGCAGAGCAAAGAGAATCCACACCAGATTCGCATACTGGAAATCTACGCTTCCG
This sequence comes from uncultured Bacteroidales bacterium, assembly GCA_947168515.1. GTDB lineage: Bacteria > Bacteroidota > Bacteroidia > Bacteroidales > P3 > Colimorpha. The sequence goes on along the minus strand of CAMVMF010000096.1, from coordinate 494 downwards.
AGGCCGCCTACCAGCAGCACCTAACCACCGATCACTTCCAAAAATACAAGCAAGGCACCGCCCAGATGGTCAAAAGCCTGCGCCTCCCCAACTTCCAACCCCTCTCACCCGAGGTAATGCCCACCATCTTCAAGAAACTCCGATAAAGGCTATTGGGTCTCTTCACAGTACAATAAAAACTCCTGTAACAGTAATCTCTACAAGGGACTTCTATTAAAGGCCACCTCTATTAATCGATAATTAAAGAACCCCATTAACTTTTGAACCAGCCAATAATCAACATTTACTATCTTTCAATTATTTAGTGTTTTTCGTGTTTTTAGATGTTCCCAAAAACTTTTGAACACGAATTGCACGAATCTAACGTTTTCGTTAAGCCGAACGCAGACAAGCTTGCGATTGTTCTCCGCTTCGCTATCGAAAGTCCACTGGACTTTCTGATTGTTCTCCGCTTCGCTATCGAAAGTCCACTGGACTTTCTTCATATGCTGAGG
>CAMVMF010000095.1 GCA_947168515.1 uncultured Bacteroidales bacterium | reverse complement strand
GCATCGACCATATTATGACCAAGCAGGTCTTCGGCATCGCCTGCACCGACCTCACTGCCGAGATGAGCCGCAGGACACTATACTGTTCCAAACAGGCCAATGGAGAGTACAGCGTCAGTACTGCCTTCCACGACGCACGAGGAAACTTGCTGTACGAGCGGTGCCACCACACATGGAACGCGCAAGGCCGTTGTGAACACTGCGGAGCCAGCAAAGGGGAGTACGCCCGCACCGACAGCCGTGAGACCTACGCCTATCCATTTATCCATAAATCAATCAAAGAAATATTCCATAAAGACATGCAATTCGATGTAATTATAGGTAATCCACCGTACCAATTAAGCAAAGCAACAGATAAAACAACAAATAATGGCGCTTTTGCTTCTGCCATATATCCAATGTTTATCGACCAGGCCATTTCCATACATCCTCAATACCTGATAATGATTGTTCCGAGCCGATGGATGACTCGTACAGGGCAAGGAATCTCCGAAGAATGGGTGGATAAAATGATTAAGGAGAATCACATTATGGAGTTGCATGATTATCTTGATTCGACACAGTGTTTTGCGGGTGTGGAAATAAAGGGTGGAGTGAATTTCTTTCTCTACAGCGAAAAGTATAAAGGAAAATGCAAGTATGTTCTACATCAAAATGAAATGGTCATTGAAAGAATCGACTATTTAGACATGGTTGGTGCTGGTGTGGTAATTAGAGATGCTATGGCAATAAGTATTCTACAAAAAGTAGTATCAGTTGAGGGAAGATATTTTTTGAACAATTCCTTTTCAAGTGTTGTTAGTCCCAAACACTTCTTTGATAAAGATGATGTATTGGGATCAAATTGGAAAGGGTATAATGTTGAACCGGATAAAACTCATAAGGTGAAGTTATATGTGAACCGTAAACTTGAAAGTTGTGGGTATGGATGGATAAAGGAAAGCGATGTGCCAAAGAACATTGGAACACTGCCTTTACACAAAGTCTTTATTCCTAAAGCTGGTGGATCGGGAACAGATTCGATAGTATTAGGTAATCCTTTTTATGGAGAACCCAATAGTGCCTGTTCATACACATACCTTTGCATTGGATATGATCCGCAAAAGCATAATTATAGCAAAGAACAATGTATGAATATTATATCATACATACGCACGTGCTTCTTTAGGTATTTGGTCTCTGTAAAGAAAAAAACACAAGATGCAGCAAGGGATGTCTATCAATTCGTCCCCCTTCAAGACTTCTCCCACCCATGGACAGACGAGATGCTGTATAAGAAATACGGCTTGGACAAGGACGAGATTGCCTTTATCGAGAGTATGATACGACCGATGGAATAGGCTTACTTTGCCGATGGATTACCTAAAGAAGTGGAAATGATGTATCAAGTTGATGCGACAGCCAGAGCCCCGAAGGGGCTCACTCTCAATAACCCCGCACAAGCCCGAAAGGATGCAGTGTGGGGGCATGCGACACGTGTCCACGGCTGCGTGCCGAAGGCACGCGCTCTCAATCCATCAGTCTTTGAGGAAGTACTCCTCTCTTATGACAAGCCCACTCTCTTCCAGCAAGGCACGGTACTCCTCTTCAAAGCTGACTCTTTTATGGTGTTCTTTCTGCCCCTTAATATAGTTCACTATCCTGTCCTTGTCGTGTATACTATAAGAGAAAGCAGCATACTCGTGCGCCCATCCACTGAAATGAGGGAAAGCGGGATTTGCCTTGAGCCACTTGCTCGTAAAGGTCTTCACAGCCTGCACATACTGAGCGACAGAGATGGTGGCAGGCAGGGAAACAAAAATATGCACATGGTCGGGCATACCGCCAATGCGGTAAATCTTCCCATGCAGACTGTTGGTCTGCTCCATGATGACCGCATAGAACTCTCGGTCGTGCTCGATGGCGATAGTCTGCTCACTCCGATATGTACGAAACACTATATGGTAGAAAGACTGGATATAACTCATGTGAAGATAACGAGAGATTGGGGGAAATATTGTAATGGGTTTGAGAGCGCGTCTCTCCGAGACGCTGTGGTGCGCATCTTGACCCACCCCACACTGCGCTTTAAAAGGGGGTGCTCCCTTCGGTCGCAACCCCACGCTTGTGCGGGGTTATTGAGAACTAGTGCCTCCGGCACTAGTTGTCGACATTGTATATACCCATATAAGTCTGCCCCCATCCGTGGACAGACGAGATGCTGTACAAGAAATACGGCCTGACGGAGGACGAGATTGCCTTTATCGAAAGTATGATACGACCAATGGAATAGGACGACACCGCCGAGAGACCGAAGAAGGATCGAAGAACCCACGCCGAGGGATGGCCTTGGCAAAAAACATAAACCGAGCGCTCTTTGAAATAAATAGGTAGGAAAAGGTTGACCAATACAATAATTGGGGTTGAATGCCGTTATAGAATCATGGAAAATAACGACGCAATAGAAGATCACAATGGGGTCAGTGAGCCTAGTGTACAGTATGAGACTGTCGGCAAACACCCCGAAGTATTTCAGTCTATCCCACACGAATCTCGCATCGTTACCGAGGAGGAAATAGCGCAATGCTATACTCTGGAGGAATGGCGCAAAAGTATGGAAGATATGATTGAGAGTACACACAACCATGCTACGGGTTGCGTAGAACATACTCCTGTCGTGCCTCGGAAATGCTCCATCGATGAGGTAAGTCGCAGAAGTATGACGATTGAGCAGTTCTCCACCAAACTGTATGCTACTGTCGAAAAGTTCTACAGTTCGAAGGAATGAGGGTATTTATTGACAATTTGGTCTTTGAGAAGGTAAATGACTTCTACTATGCGGCAATGCAAAACCATATTACCCTCACAAAGGAAACTGTGGATAGAAAAATTTGGCGGATGGAGCGAGGTTTGCAGACGCTGAGTCAGATGCAAGGTATCCGTATGGCGTGGCTGAAGCAAGACTGGATTGCGCAGGGCTGGCATGAGTTTATTTGCGAGGAATTTGTATTCGCCTACGAAGTTTGTTTCGACGAAGCAACCGGTGAGCATTTTGTATGGGTCCGCGACGTGGTTCACGGAAGCCTATATCATTAACTTCCTACCTTTTATTTCTGCATAAGGGCGTTCGTTATTAAACGATAACGAACAACTGACATACTATGCAGACCAACGAACAGATACTCCCTACCATGCGGCGAGCGGTGCCGCAGATTTACATGTACGACGACACGTCGTTTCCCGGCTGGATTAAGATAGGGCAGACGACACGCAGCGATGTGCGGCAGCGCATCGACGAGCAGCACCCCATCACCGAGCCACATAAGACATACCATCTGCTATGGCACGCGGGTGCTTTCTATGCCGACGGCAGCGGCGAGAGCTTTTCCGACCACGACCTGCACTTGGTGCTGCGCCGCATGGGCAAGGAACTCATCGGCGAGTGGTGCCGCTGCTCGCTACGCGAGGCTCAGGCGGCATACGTGGCAGTGCGGCATCGCGACTCTCACATAGAGCCCACCCGCAATCTCGACTACAAGATGCGCGAGGAACAGGAGAAGGCGGTACGTCAGACAGCCGACTACTTTGCCCGCATGGACGAGGAGGAACCCGACCGCCCTAGCCACTACCTGTGGAACGCCAAGATGCGGTTCGGCAAGACTTTCACCACCTATCAGTTAGCCAAACGGATGAAGGCCAAACGGGTGCTGGTGCTCACCTTCAAGCCCGCGGTGGAAGACTCGTGGCGCGAAGACCTGCTGCGGCATCGCGACTTCGAGGGGTGGCGATACTACAGCAGCCGCGAGGGAGAACGGCTTCCGTCGCTCACCTCGCCAAAGCCGTTGGTGGTGTTTGGCTCCTTCCAAGACTACTTGGGTCGCGACCGCTACGGCAACATCAAATCCAAGAACGAGTGGGTGCACGGCATCGACTGGGACCTGATAGTGCTGGACGAATACCATTTCGGGGCATGGAACGACAACGCCAAGAGCCTGCTGGACTTGGGCGACAGCGAAGCCAAGCGGCGGCAGACAGAAGAGGACGAGGTGATGCGCGAGAGCGGCATCGACGTGGAGAGCGGCCGCGCATGGGACGACGACAACGTGCCCATCACTGGGAAACACTTCCTCTACCTCAGCGGCACCCCCTTCCGCGCCCTTGCCACGGGCGAGTTTATGGAGAACCAAATCTTCAACTGGACCTATCAGGACGAGCAGAAACGAAAAGAGACCATTGGCGGCCCCTATCAGGAAATGCCAACCATGGTGATGATGACCTACCAGATGCCCCAGGACCTCGGAGCCATGATAGAGCAGTGGGACATGGACGGGTTTGACCTCAACGAATTCTTCCGTGCCGAGCCTGCCAAAGGCAAGAAGCCAGCCACCTTCGTCCACGAAAGAGCCGTGCAGAAGTGGCTCGACATCATCCGCGGCAAGGCTCCTATCTTCGGCGACAACAGCTCGCCGCTCAACCGCCCAGTGCCCCTACCCTTCGAGGACATGCGCCTGCTGGACCTCTGCTCCCACACCATGTGGTTCCTGCCCAACGTAGCCTCGTGCGATGCGATGGAGGCACTATTGCGCCGCCCTACCAACAGTTTCTACCAGAACTACACCATCATCAACAGCAGCGGCACAAAGGCGGGCATTGGCGTAGATGCCCTTGAGCCTGTGCGCAAGGCCATGGGTGACAACCCGCTGACCACGCGCACCATCACCCTCACCTGCGGCAAGCTGACCACCGGCGTAACCCTCCGGCCTTTGGGCGGACTGCTGATGCTAAGGAACTGCTCCAGCCCCGAGACCTATTTCCAGACGGCTTTCCGTGTGCAGAGTCCTTGGACGGCCACCGACAAGGACGACCCCACGAAGCGCACCATTCTGAAGCCCACCTGCTACGTGTTCGACTTTGCCCCCAACCGCGCCCTGCGCGAGGTGGTGACATACGCCAACCAATTAGACGTAGAAAGCAATAGACGCATCACCGACAAGGTGGACGACTTCATCAATTTCCTCCCCATCCTCCAATTCGACGGCAGCTCGATGAAACGTGTGAACGCCACCGAGATACTCGACTTTGTGGACAACGGCACCAGTGGCACCCTGCTGGCACGCCGCTGGAACAGTGCCCTGCTGGTCAATGTGGACAACGCCACCCTACAGCGGGTGCTGGACAACCCGCAGGCCCTGGCCACCATCATGAAGATTGAAGGCTTCCGCGCCCTAGGCAGCGACATCATAGAGAACATCGTCAATCGCGCCGAGAGGATAAAGAAACTGAAACGTGAAGCTGGCGAGGACAACGACCCAAAGAAGAAGAAAGAACTCACGGCCGAAGAAAAAGAATACCGCAGCAAACGACGCGAAGTGCAGGAAAAGCTGATGAAATTCGCCACCCGCATACCCATCTTCATGTACCTCACCGACTACCGCGAGGAGAGCCTTGAGGATGTCATCCGCAAGCTGGAGCCAAGTCTCTTCGAACGTGTCACCGGCCTGACCATCGACGACTTCGACCTGCTGCTGCACGTGGGAGTCTTCAACCGCGCACAGATGAACGATGCCATCCTGAAATTCCGCCGCTATGAGGATGCGTCGCTGTCCTACACAGGCGTGAACCGCCATGCCTCCGAAACAAGAATCGGGCTGATGGACAGCAGCGTGCCGATAGAAGCACTACGTTGAACCACAACAGGCCCCATACCTCTTTTTATCCCAAATCGGTCATTAGACCGACACTTGGTCATTATGTCCTCATCTCAAGCTCTATTTATGCCATATCAGCATTTACAAAACTGAGAATTCGCAACTGGAGATGGATTTCTTTATCCGCGACACGCAAAACATGATTCCCGTCGAGGTAAAAGCCAGGGTTGGATCCACTCCTTCGCTAAACAAACTTATCAACAGCAACAGCTTCCCCGACATAAAATGGGGGATAAAACTAAGCCACCAAAACATCGGATTCAACGGCAAATCTATACATTTCCTTACTGTTGCTCTTTCCTACTAAAAAGATGGATAGACAGTAGGACATAAAAAAACTCATCCCCGCCATGGGTTGCTGGTGGGGATGAGTTTGATAGAGGAAAGGAAGCCTATTAGTTGGCCATGGTGTCCTCGATTTCCTTGACGGTCTTGGGGATGGGTTTGCCCAGGACACGGCAGCCGTTGTCGGTGATGAGGACATCGTCCTCGATGCGGATGCCACCAAAGTCTTTCCATTTCTCCAGTTCGTCGAAGTTAATGAAGTCCTTGTTGGTACCTTCGGCATGCCACTTGTCGATGAGGGCAGGGATGAAGTAGCAGCCGGGCTCGTCGGTGACGACAAAGCCTTTCTGCAGCTTACGGCCGCAGCGGAGGCTGGCCAGCCCAAACTGGTTGCTGGGGCGGGTTTCGTCGTCGTAGCCCACATAAATCTGGCCGTAGTTCTCCATGTCGTGCACGTCAAGGCCCATCATGTGGCCCAGGCCGTGAGGCATGAGGAGGCTGTGGGCCCCGTTGGCCACGATGTCGTCCACGTTGCCCTTGAGGATGCCGAGGTCTTTATAGCCCTGTGCCAGCACCTTGCTGATGGCGGTGTGCACCTCCTTGTAGGTGATGCCGGGGCGGGAGAGTTTGAGGGTCTCCAGCTGCGAGGCAAGCACTATCTCATAGATGGCCCGCTGGCGGTCGTTGAACTTGCCGCCCACAGGCACCGAGCGGGTGATGTCGGAGCAGTAGTTCATGGCCGTCTCACATCCGGCATCCATCACCAGCATACGGCCCACCTCGAGTTTGTGGTTGTGTCCGTGGTTGTGGAGGGTCTCACCGTGGATAGTCATGATAATGGGGAAGCTGACAGGGCCGTTGCCCTTCCAGGCCTCGCCTTCCATGATGCCGGCCAGCTCATACTCGTAGCGGCCGGGCATGGCCATCTTCATGGCACAGGTGTGCATGTTGTAGGCGGTGGCAATGGCCTTCTCAATCTCGGCAATCTCTTCGTCGCTCTTGATGCTACGCTGCTTGATGCAGGCCATGATGAGTTCCATGCTGGCATAGCGGCTGACGGCATCGAATTTGATGCCCAGCAGCTGGCTCATCTGGCGGGTGTTGTCGGCACGATAGGGAGGCAGATAGTGTATCTTGCGGGCTTCGCCGATAGTCTTGGTGCAGAGTGTCTGGAGGGCGCAGAGGTCGCCGCTGTTGGCCACACCCACGCTGGCGGCCAATTCCTTGACACTGGGCAGGGGACCGCTCCAGATGACATCGTCGATGTCGTAGTCGTTGGCAAAGACATAGTCCATGCCGCTGTCGCAGTCGAGCACGCCTACCAGGTCTTCGCGCTGCAGGCCGAAGAAATAGAGGAAAGTGCTGTCCTGACGGAACCAATAGGTGTTGTCGGGGTAGTTGCAGGAGGCTTCGTGGT
>CAMVMF010000094.1 GCA_947168515.1 uncultured Bacteroidales bacterium | reverse complement strand
TTTAGCAAACAAACACATAATATAATTCACTTAAAAAGGTCTTGGCAGAGACCAGAGCTGCGGCTCGAAACACTCCGGAACTATTATGAAGAGATTTTTTGCTGCAATGTTTTGTGCTTGCCTCTCAGTGGGAGCAATGGCACAAGGGACGTTGGCTTTCGATGCCAATGCTGGTGTGAAATCAAAGATGACCGTCTATGACGGCACGGAGGTCAACTATACAGCCTATGAACGGCTGTTTTATGTGACAAACGTGGAGGACTCCACTTATCAATTCCTCAACGTCTATGTGCCCGACGGGGCTACACAGCAGACACCCATCTTCCTCCGGACATACGTGGGCGGCTACATGGCCTCGCCTGCGGCACATCCACAAGCGGGCGATGCGACGGGCAGGGCCTTGAAAGAGGGCTACGTGGTGGTCATTCCCGGTACTCGCGGACGCAATTCCACCATCGTGGCCGACAAACAATATGCCAAGACGCACAAGGGCGTGAAAAATGGCCAGACCGTCTATACGGGCCGTGCGCCCAATGCCATCCTCGACCTGAAAGCCGCCATCCGCTATCTGCGCCACTTCGACCGTCAGATGCCTGGCGATGCCGAGCGCATCGTCACCGACGGGACGAGCGCCGGTGGTGCCATGTCGGCGCTGATGGGAGCCACGGGCAACAATCCCGAGTATGCCGAGTTGCTGAAGGCTATGGGTGCCGCAGCCGAGCGCGACGATGTGTTTGCCTCAGTCTGCTATTGCCCCATCATTGACCTCGAACATGCTGACATGGCTTACGAGTGGTTGTTCCAACAGACTGATTCACGCCAGGGTCTTGATGACACCCATAAGCAGATGACCAAAGAACTTGCCGCATTGTTTCCTGCCTATGTGAATAGCCTGAACCTGAGAAAACCTGACGGCACCCCGTTGAGGGCAGACAACTATCTCGACTACCTGAAGAGCGAGATCATCCGTGCGGCCCAGATAGCCAAAAATGCCGGAGCGGACATCCCCGACAGCATCGGCTTCTCGTTCACCTCAGAGGCGGGCGGCATGTTTGCGGCTCCGATAAATGGAGGTATGCGTCCGCAGATGCAAGGCGAGCAGCCGCCTATGGGTATGCGCCCAATGCGTGGAGGCAAACGGCAGGTGGGCGAATACATCACCGACCTCGACATGCAGAAGTATCTCAACTATGTGGTATCTACCCAGGCCCTGAAAGGCGTTCCTGCCTTCGACAGCAAGATTGAGGGCGTCAACAACGCCAGCGGCGAGAACGAGGTGTTCGGCGACGCGACGGGCAGCAGCGTGAATTTCACCGACTATACAGCTCAGAGGAACAATGCCACCCTCACTGACGCCATCCGCCAGAACGTCCGTCTGATGAACCCCATGAGCTTCATCGGCAACGGCAAGACCACGGTGGCTCCCCATTGGTATATCCGTCATGGGGCACGCGACCGCGACACGGCCTTCCCCATTCCCGTCAATTTCGCCACGATGCTCCAGAACGCCGGCAAGGACGTGAACTTCCTCTTGGCCTGGAATCGCCCGCATAGCGGCGACTATGCCCTGGATGAATTATTCCAATGGATAGCAGAAATCACGAAATAGACAAATTCACCATATACCCCCCCGCAAATTTGAATCACATGAGAAAATCGGTTTTAATACTCGTACTGGGCATAGTGTGCCTCGTCGCCTGCGGCCCCAAGAAGGGCGGCGAAAGCGGTCCCCGCCAAGGGGGCCACATGGAGATCAATAAGGAGGCCGACAGCACGTTTGTACGGCTGAAACAGGAGACGTTGGGCAAGTTCAAGCAGCTGACCTTCAACGACGAGCTGACGGGCAAGACGATGGAGTACAACCTGCTGGTGCCCGAAGGCTACGACGGGACGCAGGGCTATCCGCTGGTGCTCTTTATGGCCGACGCCAGCACCGTGGGCAAGGAGGTGACGGCGCCGCTCACGCAGGGCTACGGTGCGCTGGAGTTCGCCTCCGACCGCGACCAGCGGCTGCACCCCTCGTTCGTGCTGGTGCCGCAATACACCGACTGGGCCGTGCAGGACGACTGGAGCACCACCGACGAGGTGGAGATGACCATCCGCCTGCTTGCGGAGGTCTGCCGCCAATACAATGTCGACACCAACCGCCTCTACACCACCGGCCAGTCAATGGGTGGCATGATGTCATTCTATTTCAACATCGTGCATCCCGACCTCTTCGCCGCCTCGCTCTTCGTCAGCAGCCAGTGGGACACCTCGAAGATGCAGCATTTCGGCCGGAAGAAGTTCTTCTACATCGTGGCCGGCGGTGACCAGAAGGCGTCGGGCGGGATGCAGGGCCTGGCCAAGGTGCTGCAGGAGAATGGCGCCCGCGTCGACTCCGCATCGTGGAGCGCCAAGCTGCCCGCCGAGGTGCAGGAGCGGCTGGCCGAAGAACTGATTGCCCGTGGCTCGGACATCAACTTCATCCGTTGGGAGGCCGGAAGCGTGCTGCCTGAGACGGGTCGCGCCATGGAGCACATGGCCTCGTTCGACTACGGCTACAAGATTGCCGCCGTCAGGGACTGGCTCTTCAAGCAGAGTAAGGAATAGATTTCGAAAAGACAAACAGATAAATCGGAAGTTACATTATGACTAGAGAAGAATCAAGAGCGCGCAATGCGTTGGAGAAAGTCTCAAATAAGTGTCGGAAACAAGTAGCAAAGGGATTTGGCTGGAAACAAAACGACTATCTTAACTGGAAAATAGCTTCTGGCTACTATTTCAGTTTGTGTCATTTGGTCTTGGAGCAGGTTGAACTTTCTGTGAAGCCATACTTTATTGATGACTTATGGTGGGATATATTTGAGATGCCAGAAAACAAACAAGCACCTAAAAGTTTAAGAGGCAATGGAGCTTTTGCAGTTCCGAGTGTATACTTAAAGGAGTACGTTGTTTTTGAAACAGGCAAGATTCCAGTTTACACAGAAGATGATGTGGTCGCCCAATGGGAGAACACGTTCAATCATGTTGAAGCAGACATAGCTCATTTCCTCAGCGAGAATCCCAATCCCGATAGTTTTTGCCCATCGGGGCGAACTAATCGCCTTTATGATCTGATGATGGACATTCGCTCAGGTAATCTTGATCAAGTTCAAGCAAGGATTGAGTTATCCAAGACAAACCGCATTGGAAATTTCTTCCGGGGTCCAAAAGGCTATGATTATGAGTACATTGAGAGATGGTTGAGCGATCATAAACGATAAATTCCTATTTATAAAAATGGATTTGAATAAAATTATATTTCTAATGACGCTTTGCGTCCCGATGTTCGAGGGAGCGCAGACGCTGACTTTCACAGACCACGAGCCGATGGTCAGCCTGACTATCCTGAGCGTGAACCATGGCAGGGCATGAACTTTATCAGATAAAGAATGATTACAAACGGAAAATACAGACATACCTACACAGCTACGGCATCGGACATCACGCCTTTGTACAGGCTAACGCCGAATGCCATGCTGATGTACTTCCAGGACAGTTTCGCCCGGCTGATGACCATCCACCATGTGGCTGCCTTCGACATCGTGAAGCAGCATCGTATGTGGGTCATCACGGAGGTGCAGATGGACATACGACCGACGGTTACATACTGGTCGGAGGATTTCACGGTGGAGATATGGGTGAGCGAACTTACTTCACTCCGCATCTACTGCGATTTCCGCATTGTCCGTAAGGATAACGAGCAGTTAATAGCCTCCGGCACAAGTCAGTGGAACATCCTCAATCTCGACACCAAGCGATTGGAAACAACCGATTTTCTTGCCGATAAGCTGACAGTGGTGCCTGAACTGATGACTGCTAGTCATAAGAAAGTGCGGTTCCCCAAACCGCAGTCGTTCGACATGCAGATGGAGCATCGGGCAACACGTCTTGACCTTGATTTTAATTTCCATGTCAGCAACCGCAGCTATGTCACTATTGCCCTGCTGACCATGCCCGACGAAGTGCTGGCTTCGCAGACGTTGGCATCCGTCATCGTCCACTGGCTGCATGAGACCTATCTTGATGAAACTCTAACTTGCCACATGTCTCACATAGATGATGGTAGTTACCTCCATACGCTTACGAATGCGGAGGGCATAGTGGTCTGTGAACTTATGAGCAGATGGCAGCAACAGCCTGCAATACCAGAAGTCAGCGAAGTGCTGAACAGGCATTTATAAAATGCTAATAGATAAATCGTAATTTATCGTTCCGATTATTAAATAAGTAAGTAGTCAAAATTAATGTGCATATTTATAAACACGAATTACCATTAATTATCCATTAATTATTGTCAATCAAATGGCAATTAACTACTCAGCCTGACTAGAGCTCCGGAGGAGCTCACTCTCAATAACGTTGCAAAGTCGAGAGCAAAGGAAGCTCGCTTCTTTTGCCGAGATCAAGCAACGTCTCAAAGAAACCCCGCCCAAGCCCGTCAGGGCGCAGTGTGGGGTATGAGGCAAGCGACACAGTCTACCCCCAGACTGCGAAAATCAGAGATTTTCTAGTCAGGGGTTATTGAGAGCGCGTGCCTCCGGCACGCCAGCATCAGATAAGCTGGGTAGTCATGATGGTAATTATATGTAAGGTATATTTGAGCAATTACTTAATAATTGTGCAAATTATAATCTCAAGGAATGTTGTATGACTTTAAGAAATAATCTTGTTGATGTTGCCTTACAATGGCAAGAAGAATATGGTGTGGCACCTTCAATAACAAGTGCAGTTTCAGAATATGATGCTGCAATGTTAGTTGGAATGAAAGAAAGCGAATATTCTGAATATATGAAGGATAAAACAGCCGTAAGCAAAGGTGCAGATTTTGTTTTTAAAAATATAAGATACCAAGTAAAAGGAAATCGTCCAAGCGGGAAAAAAGGCAGTTTTGTAACAAAGGTGCCAAAGGCTTCTAATTACGAATGGGACAAGTTGATATGGATACTTTACGATAAAAACTACGTAATGCAAGAAGCTTGGGAATGGTGTGTCCAAGACTACAGGTTAGCTTTTGACAGTATAAAGAGACTATCTCCCAATCATTACAGAAAAGGGAAATGTCTATATCAAAAAGAATAATATTGTAAGGTAAATTCCTATTTAGTCCATCCTTAAAAAGCCACATTCAGCCTTTCCCTATCACTTATACCGACTACGGGAAACGACGGAGAGAGGCAAATGATATTGGTGAAGATGACGTGGGAAGAATAAATCGGTCGAAGAAAGAGCACAAGAAAAGCTTTTTTGAGCTTTCCCATATACTTTTTAAGGTTCCAAACTGCAGCGGAGAGTTGTGCGTTCATGGTGGAAGAGGCCTCTTCCCAGAGGTAGTTGCGTTCCATTCGACAGTCTGACTTGAGGTGTCCGATGAGCGGCTCGATTGCGGCTCTGCGGCGGAAGAGATGCCGTTTCTTCCTCTTCTCTTGTTCTGTGTCTGTCCTCTTGGGCGGCTTGGGAGTAAGCACTTCCACGCCGCAGGCTTCTTTCACTCCGCGCCCGCCACGGTCGTAGCCAAGGACTTTGGGCAGTTTCAGATCGTTGCGGCGCATCTGTTCGAGCAAAGGCTCGACGGTGTGTCCGTCGTTGGGGGTGCCAGGGAAGGCCTGGATGGCGAGGATGATCTGCGTCTTGGCGGTGCATATGAGTCCCACCTTGTTGCCGAACTCGTACATCTGATGCGCCTTCCCTTTGGCGATGCAGGCCGTGTGCGGCTTGTGCAGGCTGTAGACCTTGTCTTTCTGGTTGCGGTCGCGCAACAGGGCTCTGTTCAGCAGGTCAAGCACTTCGCGCAGCTCGTCCGTCATCCTTTCTTTCAGGCCGCGCTCCAGCTCGCGGACCAGGCGTCCGGCTATCGTGCCGAGCTTCCTTGTGGCCTTCACTGCGGTCTTCCTGCGTTTGGGATGCTTGGCGTTGTGCGTCTCGCGCATCAGGTTCTTGCTGGTCTCGGTGTAGGTCTGACGCTGCTTCACCCCGTGTTCCTTGGCGATGGCGTTGCACTTGTTGATAACCTGCAGGTACAGCCTTGCGTCGGTCGGAAACTCCGTGTTGTTGCCCTGCACTGTAGTGTCTGACACGACGGTCTTCTCTTCGGCGTCCTTGCCGTGGAGCCTGGCGGTGTAGCCCAGTATCTTCTCCGTCCCCTGCTCGCCTATCCGCTTGCGGAAATGAACAAAGTCGCTCGGGTCGAAGGGAAATTTGTGCTGGAAGAACGTCTCGCCGCAGAAGTACTGCATGTACGGATTCATCACCCACTCCGCCGGCAGCGTCTCGTCGCCAAAACCGTACATCTGCTTCAGCAGCAGGCATCCCACCATAAGGCGTATCGGCTTGGCCGGACGCCCGTCCTTCGAGTACAGCGGTGCAAACTCGCGCTCGAAGTAGTCCCAGTCGATGTTGTCGGCCAAAAGGGCCAGTTCGTTACCGCGGTCAATGAAGTCGGTGAGCATTGGGCGGAAGAGTTCCGGGGTCGTGCGGTTTGGTGATTTCCCTATCATGATTTCTGTGCGTTTTACTGCAAGGTTTTGGGTGAATTATTCAAATTTTCTTGCATTAATAACGACGAAATTATGATTTTATTATAATGAATGCTAAGTATTTAATGTATTTTTAAGGATGAACTATTATAATGAATGCTAAGTATTTAATGTATTTTTAAGGATGAACTATCATAACCACCGTAAGCGTAGGTATGGAAACACGCTAGCCCCTTCGCCGATGTTCAGTTCAACCAATGTTAGAACAATCATGCACAAAGTCGCAAAGGCAGCCACTCTTCCATGGAATGTGGCTAAACCGTCGTATCTCTGGGTTTCGTGGGTTTTGTTTATGGACAAGATTTCCATCTTTATCGCCAGGATGCGTTTGTCGTTTTCCTTTTTTTTAATGTTTCATTCGTGCATTTTCACCGCGCACAGGTGCGGGGTGGCGTTGTGCGGGAGCGATGTGAAGAAAGTCAGGTGGACTTGGTGATTAAAGGGAACAAAGTCGTTAAAAACTTTCGATAGCGAAGCGGAGAACGAAAGGCAGAAGACTGAGATGTTCATTGAATAAGTACTAAATAATTATTCTTGAGCCCAAATAGTGCCCATCTTTTCCAAAATAATGATATGTAGGTGGTCCCATATAGGAATCGTGCGTTTTATAGGCAGCGATAATCCATCTGTCTTTTTCTTTTGATACTCCCACGACGCGAATATCAATACCCTCCTTGTTACGTAACAACAACATCATTCTTTCCACATTTTCAATTTGGGAAAGGTATTTTGAGGAAAGGTCTGCTCTGCTGTAGTGAAGAACAGAATAAACCCACGCTCCACTTTCTGAGAATACTATCTGCGTGCTATCGCTCATTATCACCGACCATCCTTTTGTGGGCTCATCAAATCCCATGGTATATAACAAGGTATGGTCTATCCCATGGATCACTGACATGATGCTATCTCCTAAACCACATTTTTCGATGTAGTCAACAGCACTTTGAGGTAATCCAGAGTATCTAGCGGACGGTTTTAGGTTTTGACATCCGATTATAGCGAGTGTAACCATCGCCGCGCATAGCATCAATATCTTCTTCATTGTCTGTCTGTGTTTATTGTTTCTGTTCAATTTATTGTTTCATTCGTGCGTTTTTACCGCGCGCGGGTGCGGGGTGGTGTTGCAGGGCTGCCGCCCGCAAGGATGGCAGCCGTTGTGATTGAATTAGTAATTGGCAGGTGGCGTGATATTGTATTTCTTACAAAAAACCCGAACTGA
>CAMVMF010000093.1 GCA_947168515.1 uncultured Bacteroidales bacterium | reverse complement strand
TTATTGAGATTAAGCCTCTCCGAGGCTTCTTCGGTGCAATGCGGATAGTCATTTTCGTATTTTTCGTGTTTTTAGATGTTCCCCTTTTCTATTGTTTCACCATTCGTAGTTAGATTCGTGCAATTCGTGTTCAAAAGTCATTAATAGAAGTCCCCATTATAGATTTCGTATTTTTCGTGTTTTTAGATGTTCCCCTTTTCTATTGTTTCACCATTCGTAGTTAGATTCGTGCAATTCGTGTTCAAAAGTCATTAATAGAAGTCCCCATTATAGATTTCGTATTTTTCGTGTTTTTAGATGTTCCCCTTTTTTACACCTTGACGATGTAGATGGCAAAGAGGGGCTTTGCTTGTCATGTGGTATAGGGTGGTTTTATTCGGTGGAGGTGTCGGGGAGTTTGAGCAGGCGGAGGGTGTGGTGCGTGCCGTCGGCGGTGGTGAGGGTGAGGAGGTAGGCGGCAGGGGGGCGGTCGGCGAGGTCGAGGGTGTAGTGGCCGGGGCCGGCGGGTTCGAGGCGCACCCTCTCACGGCGGCCGGTGAGGTCGGTGAGGGTGGCGGAGACGACCGTGGCGGAGGTGGTGACGGTCACCTTGCCGGCGGTGGGGTTGGGGTGCAGCGAGAAGGCGGAGGGGCTTTCCGCCGGGTCGATGCCTACGGGCGGGCAGACGGTGACGGGGCTGCTCCAGGGGCTGTGGGCCACGTGGTCCGCGTCGCAGAGGGCGCGGACGCGGAAGAGGGTGCATGGGCCGGTGGCTCCCGCCGCGATGTCCGCGGGGGCCGGCAGGGCGACTGTCGCCGCGGTGTCCGCGGTCTCCACGACGGCGGCCTCGTCCCAGCTGCCGCCCTCGGCGATGTAGGCCAGCTCATAGCCTGCGTGGCCGGAGCGGCTGCTCCAGCGGAGCGTGGCCGTCGTGCCGTCCACCTCGTCGCACCAGAGCGTGTCCACCCTGGGGCAGGGCCGCAGACGGTGCTTGTCCAATGTGGAGTCGTAGAAGAAGGTCATTACCACGGACATCTGGTAGTTCCCGAGGAAGATGCTGTCGTACACCCGCGACTCTTCGCCCATCTCTCCTCTGAACACCCATCCGTGGTCGTTAACCGACATGCATAGTCTTGGATATATTGATCTATAGTGTATTGGGAAAGACAACTCTACCTCTTTGTTATGTTTGTTTATCTTGCACAGCTCGGTTTTATGCAGTAGTTCAAAAACGACATTCAATAACAGCTCATCGCCGAGGACTGCCAAAGAATTATTAGACTTGTTCTTGTTGACAGTATCCACGACGTAATAGTCGACCGGATTCCCCGACTGGCAATCATAGGAGACGACCAAACAATAGCCAGCAGAGCTTCTTGGTAACGATATATTGTGCATACTGTCAATAAAAAATCTAGTGAGAAGCGGAAAGGCGAGCTTATAGAATGCATAAACATTTTCCTCATCTTTGGCGACACCTCCATACCTCTCATAATTTATTGATCTACCCGATTCGTTATATAGTTGCTGCACCCACAGGACCTCGCCGTCCATGTTCATCTTCAGCATGCAGGGCATTCCCTTCCAGTCGACTGTATTGTCCACCTTCAGGTAATGGACGGAGTCCAAAAACACCTTGACGGGAAAAATGTTGGGCGGGTTAGAATAGATGTCACCATAAAAAAAACAGTTGGCGTAGATGGCATCGCCTTCGATGACGGCATTTTTTATTTCGAAGTCTACCATTGTTCTGCCTGTGGGGTGCCATACTGTCACACTGTCAATCAAAAACCTCGATTCCAACGGGTTCCAATTGCTATCCAGTTTGTAGTACACGGATGTGGAGTAGGTCTTTCCATACATTGTTTTTATATTCAAAGGGTGCTTCCTGTTGGTGTCTTCATCCACAATAATGTACGCCCTGTGCAGCGAGTCTTCGCCAGAGAAACTGCTGCAGGCGAAAATATGGATATTGCCATCTTCATCAATCAGAAAAGAACTATGGCTCCAATCAGTAATGCTAAAAGGGCAGAAACGAAAATTCATATAGTCCCAGTCTTCATAGGCGAACAGCTGTATGACGTGAGCGTCGATACGGTTCCCATCCAGGTCAAATGTGACGAAATAGGTCCTTCTATCCCAATATCCGCGAGGGTAGCTGGGCTCTAGTATCAAGGTATCGAAAAAGTAAAACCAGTCATACATCTCGCCACTTTTTTGAATATCGAATGCGATGGTGATTCTGCCGTCCTTTACAACCATGTTGTTCAATGGATCGCAACCGGAATTGCGAGCACCGTAGCGTGCCGACCTGCACCACAGTATGTTGCCCAACGAATCGATTTTGGCCAAATAAATACCTTGATTATTAGAAATCCGATATCCCATATCCCTGGCGGTGGAATCCATGTGATTGATGTAGGGGCCGTTTTGGCCCAGCCGGGCCGCCATGCCGAACGCTCCTAAGATATAGGTGTTCCCCACGCTGTCGACGTAGGAATCCACCACCTTGTCATAGACTGTGCCCTGGTCCGTCTGTCCCGCAGACCATTTGCCCCAGCGGAAGCCCTGCTGCTGGGCATGGGCACTGTGCGTCAGCACTCCACTGCACAGCAGCAGGCAGACGAACGTTATTTGGAATGTTTTATGTAGTTTCATAATGCATACTTTTTTGTAAGTTCTATTAAAGAATTAAAGAATCAAGTATTCTGAAAACAGTTTACCATGCTATATCTTATAAGGGGACTTCTAAAAATTCGTTTGTTTTCAACAGACGTTTTCTCGCCTCAGCATATGAAGAAAGTCCAGTGGACTTTCGATAGCGAAGCGGAGAACAATCTCAAGCTTGTCTGCATTCGGCTTAACGAAAACGTTTCATTCGTTATCATACCTGCATGAAGATTCAGATAATAAATTCGTTAGATTCGTGCAATTCGTGTTCAAAAGTCATTAATAGAAGTCCCCATTATAGATTTCGTATTTTTCGTGTTTTTAGATGTTCCCCTTTTCTATTGTTTCACCATTCGTAGATACTCCTGATTGTTCTTTTCGGTCACCACTTTGACGATGTATGTCCCGTTGGAAAGCCGTGAGACATCGAAACGGTTTGAAGATTCCTTCGACAGAACCTTCTGCCCGTTCATGGAGAAGACTTCTATCAACCGGATGCCATCCTCTTTTGTGCTGGCCGTCATGCTCACCACGCTGACCGACCCCGTTGCCGGATTGGGGACGAGCCGGAATGCCGTTCCTTTACTGCCAGAGGGGCTGCCTGCGGCACCACCGACGCCCTTTGCTCCGCCACCTTGCACTGCCTGCCCGCATATCTCCCACAGCGTCGCGTAGGGGATGCAGAATTCGTTGACGCAGATCCTGTCGCCGTCGCAGAAGATAAAGTGGAAGCAGAAGTCGCCACTGTCGACCACTAGCTGCGTCAGCAGCCCATAGTCCATCATCAGCAGTCCCGAGTATGAGCCTCCCGCGAAGGCACCGTCGATAATCTGTCCTTGGTCGCACCAGACAGAGATCACATTCCCCGACGGTGAGGAGAGGTTCAGCACTAGGTGGAAGAAGGCGGACTGGTTGGGCATGCTGAGCGTAGTGTCGAGGTCCAACGAGTAGGTGACTTCGACCTTGCAGGTATCAGGGGTGAAGCAGTCGGCCCAGTCAGAAAGGTTTACCACGAAAGAACCGACCGCCGTTCCACCATCAATGATGTAGAAGGTGTACGAACCGGGGGCAGAGAAATCGTATAGCATGCTGAAGGAGACTTCGCTGCATTGCCCGGGATTCAACGTCACAGGGAGACCCGAAATGACGGAATAGGTGACGGACGATGCCGGGGATAGAGAGTCTACGCACACAGTTCCATTGGTGCCGTTGCATATTCTGACAGTAATATCATACTTGAGGCTGCATCCTTCTTGATGGCAAATCATCTTCGTTACAACGCCCCTGACCGAGGGCACCGCATTGGGATTGATACTGTTGCTGCATCCTGCCGTCTCGATTCTGAGGATTGGGGATTCGGCATAGCATCCCTCACCGTAGTCGGAGACAATAAGCTGATAGTCGCCTGGGTCGGGGATGGAGAGCAGATTAGGCGAGGGCGGCAGATCGCCCTCTTCTATCATCTCGTCGAACTTATGCCATTTCCATTGTAGAGTGTTTAAACAGCCCAAAGAGTACAGGGACAGTTTTGCGGGAAAAAGTACGTTCTTGATGCAGTAGCAGCCGGTCAGCAGGCCGCCGAAGTCGGGTGCCTCTGGAATCAGTATGCTGGCACCGGTCGACCTGCATCCTGTAGCCGTGTCGATGTAGTATGCACCGGCGATGCCGTCTGTGAAATACTGGGTCGAAGAGCCCTGGGAGCCGTTGCTCCAAAGCAATTTCCTGCCCTCCGACGAGCAAATATCTACAGGACCTTCGGTGATGCAGGGATTGCCGCAGAACTCCAGCGTGGGGGCTGGGGGCGTGGGGTGGACATAGAAACGGGCGGTGTCGGACGAGGTGCATCCGTCGGCATCCGACACCAACAGTACCACCTGATAGTGCCCGGTGTCCACAAGGCGGTAACGGAAGTTGGCGGTGGCGGCAGAGTCTTGGAAGTGTGGAGTGAGGATATACCACCGATAGGAGTATTGGGACCCCACGTCGCCGATGAATTCGGCCTCATCATTCATGCAGTAGTCATTGTCGCACAGGATTGATGCAAATGGGCCGTTGGGGTACGGCACATTGGCACCATACTGTTTCCTGCACTGCCCTATAATGGACGTGATGTCCACCATATAGTTGCCGGCCTCGTACACGTTGGCTATATATCCAATAAACTGACTGCAGGGAGACCAGGCGTAGAGGTTGTTAGTATTTCTTGACGTTTCTAGGACGGCACTGTCCCCAGGACAAAGAGGATTGAAGGTATTTTGTATCTGATATAAAGATGCATCTTCCAGATAATTATTTACAACATTCACTATTACCGAATCGCTGACTGTACAGCCATTTCGGTCCGTGACTGTCAAAATAACATGTCTGAATATGAGGTCGCTATACACATGATCAATCCCGTTGCCGAAATTCCAGGAGTCATCGCCGAAGTCCCACCTATAGGTCAGGCCTTGGCCGGTGGCATCTGCCGAGAAGGTGAAGGCCGTTTTCTCGCACATGGTGGTGTCGACATCGATGCTCTGGATGGTCGGAGGTGTATCGAAATGAATCAGGGTGTCGAAAAAGCAATCCGGATTCTCGAATTCTAGGTGGACCAGATACCAGCCCGTGTCCGGAATGGAAATCCTCCCTCTATTAACCCAGTTGCCACTGTCCACGAGGGTGTTTGGTTGGGCTTCATAAACGGACGCATTTATTCGTATTGGCGATCCATTGGTCAGTTGGCAGTTTACCGTCAGATGTCCACGGCAGTCGTTCCGCAACTGCATGACTATCGCCGGCTGGACATAGCCGTACACGGTGCTGAAGTGGCACGAGTCTCCGTCATTCCACCGTACGGTGACGCTGTAGTGGCCCGAATCCGGCACCATTATCCTTTGGTCGGGTTCCGAGACGGTGTATTTATGGTTGTGGTTGTTCTGCGTCAGGGTGACGGTAATGGGGTAATTCAGCCCCGGGTTGTTGTTGAGGCCAATGCCGATGAAGTTGTAGCAGTAATTCTCAATATGGAATGCGTTAATTACCGGCGTGCATTGCGATGCCGTGTCAGATTGTGTATGGAAGAACTGTATTGAGCAGCCGCACCTCGGGTCGGTGACGATGCACCAATAGCCGTCCGGCTCTGCCTGGATGCTGCGGGTGGTGTCGCCCGTCATCCACAAATAGCTGTAATCGTCGGGGTCTCCGTCCACCACCACCACGGTCAGATTGCCGTCGCTGCTGTCTATGTGCATTCGGGGGAACGGAGGACAGGGGTGGACGGTGTCTTCGGCTTCGCCCCTGCAGCCGAGTCTCGACACATAGTGCAGGTGCACCGTATGCATGAGTGTGTCGTGAAAAACACGGCTCGCACTGAGGCCGTAATGGGGGTTCCCATATTCGTTGTCGAAATACCAGTAGGTTTCAGCGGGATTGGCATCGGAGGTGTCGGTCAGGGTGAAGTAGGTGCTCTGCCCGGCACATACGTTGCCATGCGTGATGGCAGGAGGGTCGATTTCCCCAATCCGCACGAAGGCCGTGTCGTACCGGTAGGTGTCGCAATAGGTCCGTTTGAGGATTGCCATCACAATGGGTGGGACGTGGTCGGAGTGGTTGGCCAGCAGGGTCACGCCGGCTTCGAGGTGGGTGCCTTGGATGGAGAGGGCGTAGGCGGGCTTGACTTCCCACTCGTACAGCACGCCGAGGTCGAACTGGTCCCATAGGCGGGAAAGGGTGACGCTCTCTCCCTGGCAGAGCCGTATGGGGTCGCCATAGGGCCAGGGGGCCAGCCGGAAGGGTGAGACGTGGTAGGACGCGGCCTCGGACCGACATCCGGTCCTGCGGCTCACCTGGTAGGCATGTATGTCCTCCACCGTGGAGCCGAAGGAGATGCTCGCCTTGTTGCCCACCACGTTGAAGGTGTCACCGTTCGAGGCCCACTCCCATAGGATGTAGTACTCCGGGCTGGTCGGCGTGGCGGTATACACTGCCGACGAAAGCGGGCACACCGTGTCCGGCCCTGCTATCGTCAGAGGGGCGGGCGGGTTGTCGTCCACCTTCACCACCGTCATGGCTTCGTCGCAGTAGCCGTCGTTCCGAGCCTGGATGACGAAGAGTCCGGTTGTGTCGAAGGTGTGGGTCAGCGAAGGGGCCATCTCGGTGCGGATGATGCTGTCGTTCAGCTTGACGGTCCACAGGCTGCTTGTTGTCGCGTTGGAGGAGAAGGACAGCTCTGTCCCGATACACACCTCGTCAGATGCCGGGGTCGATGCTATGCTCAGCGAGGGCTGTACGTACACCCTCTTGCTCACGGTGTAAGGCCCGCACCCCAGAAAGTCGCAGGCATAAGTCACGCTGACGATGTACTCTCCCAGCTGGTTGGGGGTCAGTGTCAGGCGGTTGCTGTTCTCCTCAAAACTGACCCCTGTCGACGGCGTCACGCTCCAGGAATAGTGGGTGGAACCCCATAGGGGAATGGTAAAGCCGTATTGTTTGTGGATGCATAGCGTGTCCGGACCTTGGATGGCGACATTGTCGGAGATGATGGGGATCTTGATGCTCTTGCGTGACTTGCAATCACACTCGCAGCTGGCACCGTCGAGATAGAGCATGCCGAAGCCGCTTTCCGGCGCGTCCCATTGCACCACGACGGTGGGACTGTGCTGCGGGCTTACGAGAGTTCCGCCCTGGACGTTCCAGAGGTAGTCGGAACAGACGGGTGCGAACAGCGTATAGGTCTGTTGGTTATGGGCACATGCCGTCCCGAAGCAGGAGAGATCCATAGGGCATTCCGAGTTGACTATGAGCTTAACAGTGTCCTCGTCGTAGCATCCACACTCGTTGTACACCCGGTGGATGACATCGTAACTGCCAGGGTTTCTGGCAATGAATGAGATGGAACGCTCCTCGGAAAAACCGCCAGGGTATTCCCAATAGTAGTCCGTTATCGGAAGCCCGTCCGAGGTGCTGTTGTCCACAAACGAAAGCGTGTCGCCGGCACATACTACCAGCGTTTTCTCTTCCGGTCGGCTCACATTGACGACATAGTTGGGTGTCGACACTATGCCGGCAGTGGGACGGTCCTCCAGCACGACCTGTATGCGGCTGGTGCACACGCTGCTGTCCGACTTCCATGCCGCCACACTTACCAGCCCCCCGTAGCCTTGGCCCCAGGTGACGTAGCAGGTGGCTCCGTCTTCGGACAGCTGGTAGGTGCCGCCGGCAACGTCCCACTCGTACCTGACGGCGGTGGGGGAGTGGGCGCGGTAGCCCACGGTGTTGCCGCGGCAGGCCTTGACCACGGAAAAATCAAAGGCGGAATGTTCCAGTATGCAGAGGTTGTTGCCTTCCGGGACAAGCCGCAAGTCGCATACCTGCTGGGCGAATCCGTAATATGCGGATACCAGCAAAAAAATGATTGTTGCAATTGTTCTTTTAATCATAATTAGTTGTTTTTTTGTGAGACAAAATGGTTTTATTTAACTGTGTTGATTTAAGAAATCTGTTTTGTTCATTCTCATGTTTTGCTTGATGATTCAAAGAATAATATCGGCAGTTTCGCGCAATCCGTGTTCAATTTAAATCCGTTAGATTCTCGCAATTCGTGTTCGAATGTTATTAATAGAAGTCCCCATTATAGATTTCGTATTTTTCGTGTTTTTAGATGTT
>CAMVMF010000092.1 GCA_947168515.1 uncultured Bacteroidales bacterium | reverse complement strand
AGACGAAAGCACCGGCACCGTAGCGGAGCTCGATGTCGAAGTTGAAGCCGGTGCCAAGGATATTCTCGCCGAGGAGGCCGTATTCCTTGGCTTGGGCGATGGCGGTGTGCAGGCGGTGCACTGCCATGGGGTATTCGGCACGGATGTAGATAAGGCCCTTGTCGGCACCTACGGCGTAGCCGCCGATGGCCATGGCCTCAAGAACGGAGTGGGGGTCGCCCTCCAGGATGGAACGGTCCATGAAGGCGCCGGGGTCACCCTCGTCGGCGTTGCAGACCATGTATTTCTGGTCGCCTTTGGCGCGGGCGGTGGCAGCCCATTTCTTACCGGTGGGGAAACCGGCACCACCACGGCCGCCGAGGCCGGATTCGGTAACGATTTCGACAACCTTTTCGGGGGTATACTCGGTGAGGCACTTGGCCAGGGCCAGATAGCCTTCACAGGCGATGTATTCCTCGATGTTTTCGGCATCGATCACACCGCAGTTGCGGAGGGCGATGCGCATCTGTTTCTTATAGAAGCCGATGTTCTCAGGTTCCTCGATGGTCTCTTCAGTCTCGGGGTCGGTGTAGAGCAGGTGCTCCACGCGGTTGCCGTTGATGATATGGGTCTCGACGATGTCCTCAACATCTTCGGCAGCCACTTCGGTGTAGAAGGTGTTGTCGGGCATGATCTTGACGATGGGACCTCTCTCGCAGAATCCGAAGCAGCCCGTGCGGACCACTTTGACTTTGTCCTGGAGGCCGTGGGCCTCGATGGACTTGCGCAGGTTCTCAATGATGGGTACGCTGCCAGAGGCGGCACAACCTGTATCACCACAGACTAAGATGGTTTTGGTACCGGAAGGACGCTTGGGTCCCTTACGGTCGGCCATGATTGGCTGGGAAGCCTCATAAAGGGCTTGCAAATCGGCCAATGATTTAAGTTTTGCCATGTTGTCTTTGTGTTTTTATGTAGGATTAATAATATGCTATTACACCGCAACTCCTTTGTGCATAATTTCTTACGCCAAGGGTGCGTACTGCTGTCGTAATGCACAAAAATACAAAAAAAATAGATATTTACAAGCTTTTCGCCATTTTTTCTTTAAAAAATATAATTATTGGGTTTCTTGCCGTCGCTTCCTGGTCTTTTTTTGGGGCCTGGTTGGTGGCAGCCTTGGGGTTGATGTGGCTCCACTTGGGCTGGGCCGTTTGCCGCCCGAAATGGGCAACGGTGTGGGTGTCCGTCGCGGCGCAGAGGACCACTTCCGAGCAGCGGATAAGGGGTTGAGCTATAGGGCTCCGCAGATGAGGAAGTCCTTCATCAGCTCTTGGTACCAGTCTGACCGTGTGCGGTCGCTGTTGCGCATGCAGCAGGTTTCTTCTTTGGACTGCTCTACCATGCCTTTTTTCAGCACTAGGACATGCCGCTTGGCCCCTTTCTCGGGAACGGTTTTGATGGCATAGTCGTGGCTGAGGGCAAATCCCGTCGCACGACAGATGCCCAGAAAGTCCGACAGCACTTCCGGCGGTATGCAGACCGAGAAGAAACCGTCCTCTTTCAGCAAAGTATAGGCTCCTCCAATGAGGGTGGGGAAGGGGAGGCTGGAGGTATGGCGGGCACGCGTCCGGCCGGGGTTGGGACACTCCAAACTGCGGTCGAAGTACGGCGGGTTGCACACCACGCTGTCGAACATGGGCTGCCGATGAACGGCGAGGTAGTCCTGCAACGATATGTGCTGCAGGTGTAGGCGTTGGCTCCATTGGGACAGGGCAAAGTTCTGCCGGGCATCGCTGACGGCGTTCTCGTCAATCTCTATGGCGGTGATTTCGGCTTCGGGGCATCGTTGCGCCAGCATCAGGGCGAGGACGCCAGTCCCCGTGCCGATGTCAAGGATGTGTCTGCCTCCGGCGCAAAGGGCCCCAAGCAGGTCGCTGTCGGTGCCCACTTTCATGGCGGCGTGGTCCTGGTGGATGTCGAATTGTTGGAAGTGGAAGGGCATTGCCTTTTCTGGTTTTGGGGTGTAGGATTACAGGTCGGCAGAGGTGGTGGAGCCCAGTACTATGTCTAGCAAGTCTCCAAAATGGTCTATGATATAGGTGGGGCAGGCGTCGAGGAGCTGCTGGCGCGAGTGGTTGCCGTAGGTGACGGCCACGGTGGGGCAGTGGGCCATACGGCCCATCTCGATGTCGAAGGAGGTGTCTCCGACCACTAGGGTCTCTTCGGCCCGGATGCCCAAGCGTTCCATCAGCACCAGGGCCATGTCGGGAGCGGGTTTGGGCCGCAGGGTGTGGGTGTCGGCGGTGATGATGGTTTCGAAAAAGGCCTCCATGTGGTAGCGTCGCAGGATGCTGTCCAACGAGAATTTGTTGCGGCTGGTGCAGATGGCCATGCGCAGCCCGTGTGCTGCAAGCGTGGCCAAGGTCTCCTGCACCTCGGGGAAGATGCTGATGTGGTCAATCTCGTAGAGGGGGAAGAGGCGGCGATAGATGGCGGCGCCGGCTTCGGCCTGACGGTCGTCAAAGTTGCCTAGGATTCGCACGCAGTCTTTCAGGGGCAGGCCGATGGTGTGTCGCACGGCCTCCTCCGTGGGGATTGCCAGCCCCATCTCTTCGAAAGTTTTTTGCATGGTGAGGACGATGCCGGGGGCTGTGTTGGCGAGGGTTCCGTCGAAATCAAAAAGAATGGCTGTGGGCATGGTCGGGTTTTGGAAACGGGTGGCAGGTTGGCTCGGGGGCTTTTACTACGGTAGTATTTTGTCGAAAACGAAGTGTTCGTAGTAGGTGAAATCATTGCCGCAGCCTTGCACTTGGATGGTCCAGTCCAACTCCATGCTGGTGGCGGTACGATTGCTTACCAGGCAGTCGTAGTCGTTGTCGAGCTGCAGTGTGTCGCCCACAAGGGCATAGCGGCCATGGCTGACCATGTTGTCGGCTTCGGGTTGCAGGTCGGTCTCCAGGGCGTAGGTGCCGTCGGCATTGAGGTAGAGACGGTGGTAGCTGCCTTTGTAGTTGTTGGTCCAACTGTAAGTGTCACCCAGATAGCATGTCTCGGTGCTTTGGTCGGTGCTGACCCAGTAGCCGACCAACTCCTCCGTCACGTCGGCCACGCCGCTGCCCGCGTCGATGGGACTGAGGGTGTCATCCTTGCGACAGGAAACCATGGCCAGCATGGGCAGTAAGGCTAACAGTAAAAAGTACTTTTTCATCGGATATTATTTTTAACTGGATAACGTCCATTGAGCTAATTTATTGCCACCGCATCATTTTTATTTCTTTGATGTCAAACGCTGCCAGTTGGATGGTCTGGCACCATTTGTTATTGGAAAAAATTTTTTGTCCTTTCAAAAAATAATTGTATTTTTGCATAGGGATTTGTAGAATAGCTTGTTGTGCGTTTTTTACTACTGATTTTCAGGGCGAAAAAAGCTTTCGTAACCCCTTTGTTTAACACTTAAATTTTGTATTATGTCTATCACTATTTTGAACGAAATCGACAAGGCAGAAGCCTTGGTAAACGGCCTCCGTAAAAACCTCCAAGAGTTGGCTCCTCTCAACGTGACTGCCGCCGGGGTGGACAAGCTCGAAGCTGCCTACAAAGAACTCAAAAAGAAAGATGCCGAGGTGGAAGCCATTCGTCGACAGCTGACTGTGAAGGTCCGCGAAAACAACGAATTGTTAGCCTCCCTCAAGGCTCAGATGCTCGACTACCGCAAGGCCGTCAAAGGCCATTACGACCAGCCCCAATGGATCCGTTTTGGCGTCCAGGACAAAAGGTAATGGGCCTTTTCCCCAAAAAATCGATTCTGTTATAAGTGCTCCCTTCCTTCGCTATTTATATTTCATTTATATTACTATTGACTCAGCTTTTACTATCCTCACAGGATAAATATAAGTAAAGCATAGGTAGATAGTTATCTATTACGAGCCCCAAATCTTGGGTTTCGGCGTAATGTTGATGTACCCCGGAAGGAGTGATGGTGTACCCCGGATGGGGTGATGATGTACCCCGGAAGGCGTGATGGTGTACCCTGGATGGCGTGATGGTGTACCCTGGAAGGGGTGATGATGTACCCCGGAAGGAGTGAAAAAAATGGTCTAGGGTGATGGGTAATGATGAGGATTCAAGGTAAACTGCTTTCGCCTCTCTATTGCTTCGTGCGATTTGTACGATTGGGGATGATGTTAAGGGCGCACAGTGAAGTACGTCATTGGGCTTTTTGCCCATCATGTGTGGAGGAGGTTTGTTTGCCACGGCGGGGTATGGCTATGTTTCGGTGCCTGCCCCCATGAGGACAGATGGATTATGGATTCTACACCAGTCGGAGTAATGTTCGTTTGGGGGTAGGTGTGTTTGTTTGGCGGGACGCTTATTTGCTGCTGATGTTTTGCCTTTTTTTCACTTTTGCTTAATAATAGATTCTTTATTCCATAAAAAAAATGTATATTTGCAAATCCAAAATAAAATAATAATTAACATATATATTTGATATGCAAAGAGATACTCAAATTTTCGACCTCATCCAGAAGGAGAGAGAGCGTCAGACCAAAGGCATCGAGCTGATTGCCTCTGAGAATTTCGTAAGTGACCAGGTGATGGAAGCCATGGGTTCCGTCATGACCAACAAATATGCCGAAGGCTATCCCGGAAAACGTTACTATGGCGGTTGCCAGATTGTCGACCAGAGCGAGACTATCGCCATCGAGCGCGCCAAGAAGCTCTACGGTGCTTGCTGGGCCAACGTGCAGCCCCACAGCGGCGCACAGGCCAACATGGCTGTGTTCCTGGCTTGCCTCAACAGCGGCGACACTTTCATGGGCATGGACCTCAACCACGGCGGTCACCTTTCGCACGGTAGCCCCGTCAACTTCTCCGGTATCAACTACAAGGTGGTTGGCTACCAGGTGAAGGAAGAGACCGGCATCGTTGACTATGACGAAATGGAGAAGAAGGCCCTTGAGCACCACCCCAAGCTCATCATCGGCGGCGGTAGCGCCTACAGCCGTGACTGGGACTGGGCCCGCATGCGTGAGATTGCCGACAAGATCGGTGCCATCCTCATGGGCGACATCAGCCACCCCTCCGGCCTCATCGCCAAGGGCTATCTGAACAATGCCATTAAGTATTGCCACATCGTCACCACCACCACCCACAAGACCCTCCGCGGACCCCGTGGCGGTATGATCCTGATGGGTCAGGATTTCGACAATCCATGGGGCAAGACCACCCCGAAGGGTGAGATCAAGAAGATGAGCGCCCTGCTCGACAGCGCCGTGTTCCCCGGCACCCAGGGTGGTCCTCTGGAGCACGTCATCGCTGCTAAGGCTGTCGCCCTCGGCGAGGCCCTCACCGACAGCTACGACCAGTACATCCAGCAGGTGATGAAGAATGCCAAGGTTATGTCCGAAGCCTTCATGGCCAAGGGCTACAAGGTCATCAGCGGTGGCACCGACAACCACCTGATGCTCATCGACCTTCGTCCCAAGTTCCCCGAGCTGACCGGTAAGGAAGCCGAGAACGCCCTCGTGGCCGCCGACATCACCATCAACAAGAACATGGTGCCCTTCGACAGCCGCAGCGCCTTCAAGACCAGCGGTCTGCGCGTAGGTACTCCTGCCATCACCACCCGTGGTCTGAAAGAGAACGACATGCCCGTCATCGTCGACATGATCGACCAGGTGCTCTGCCACCCCACCGACGAGGCTGTCCGCGCCAAGATCGCCGGCCAGGCCAACGAGATGATGCAGAATCGTCCTCTCTTCGCTTGGTAGTAGTTACCCAACATACAAAAAAGTGGCCGTTGCATGCAGCGGCCACTTTATTATTTAATATTACCTTATTGCCCCATGACCCGAGAATATGAAGACAACAAAAACCACGATGGCTTTTGGGAGTCGCCCAGTGGCCGATTGCTACTTGCATTGCTGAAAGCGGTGGTTGTGGCAGGGTGTTTCTTCGCCTTGTTGTTTGCCATCTTCGGTAGGTTTATGTGAAGACATGACCTATAGCGATTAGCCAGGCTGGATAAATGCGGCCAGCGTGAGTTCACTGCCTGTAGCTTACAAGTCGGAAGCTGGCGCACCATGTAATGAGGATTGCACCTGGGCTTGTGTTGTTTCTTCCTTATACTCTGAAAAACAGTGCTCTAATGGCCATGACTTATACATGAGTCACTCACGAGGTTGTTACCCAACCGTTTTTGCTCGCAGCCTTTGGCAACAATTTCTGTGCATGACAAAATAATATCTCATTCTTTGCGTTATAAAATAAAGGACAACGGGTAGTTGTTCATAATATAATGTATAACATATATAAATATATAGGTCGATAATGAATATTCTTGTAACTGGTGGGGCCGGGTTTATTGGGTCCCACACATTGATAGAACTGTATGCCGCGGGACATACCGCCGTGGTGGTGGACAACCTCAGTAATTCCAATCCCGAGTCGTTGCGCCGTGTGGCCAAGATTGTCGGTGTAGATTCCATACCCTTTGCCAAACTCGATATCCGCGACCGTGCGGGTCTCGATAAACTCATGGGGCAGTATACTTTTGATGCCTGCATCCATTTTGCCGGCCTCAAGGCTGTGGGCGAGAGCGTGGCCAAGCCGTGGGAGTATTATGAGAACAACATCAGCGGCACGCTTACCTTGGTGGATGTGATGCGCCAGCATGGCTGCAAGAATATCATTTTCTCTTCCAGTGCCACGGTGTATGGCGACCCGGTGGAGATACCCATCACCGAGCAGTGCCCTAAGGGTCAGTGTACCAATCCCTACGGATGGACAAAAAGCAT
Organism: uncultured Bacteroidales bacterium; assembly: GCA_947168515.1. GTDB lineage: Bacteria > Bacteroidota > Bacteroidia > Bacteroidales > P3 > Colimorpha. The sequence goes on along the minus strand of CAMVMF010000092.1, from coordinate 1,601 downwards.
GCTGGAGCAGGTGCTGACAGACATGCAGAAGGCCGACCCCGAGTGGAATGTGGTGCTGTTGCGCTATTTCAATCCTGTGGGAGCCCACCCAAGCGGCCTCATCGGTGAGAATCCCAATGGCATTCCCAACAACTTGATGCCCTATATCACGCAGGTGGCTGTCGGCAAACGTCCCGAGCTGGGCGTTTTCGGCAACGACTACGACACGCCCGACGGCACCGGTGTGCGCGACTATATCCATGTGGTGGACCTTGCCAAAGGTCATGTATGCGCACTTAAAGCCATCGGTCAGAAGTGCGGATTGGCCATCTTCAATCTTGGCACCGGCCACGGCTACAGCGTGCTTGACATGGTCAATGCCTTTGTGAAGGTCAACGGCGTGAAGGTACCTTACAGCATCAAGCCCCGTCGTGCCGGTGACATAGCCACCTGCTACAGCGATCCCACCAAGGCCGAAAAGGAGCTTGGCTGGAAGGCGCAATACGGCATAGAAGAGATGGTTAGAGACTCATGGAATTGGCAGAAACTCAATCCGGAGGGATTTTAATACAATGTTGAACTGAAATATCAAAGCCACCTTGTGTGGCTTTAATATTTTATAATAGGATATAAGTGAAAAAATATCTGCTTACTATCGTCAGGCTCTATCTATCGTTTCTGATAGTCTTTGTGTTGCAGAAGCTCTTGTTTCTGGCTATCAATTTCTCATACGCCGATGGGGTAACCTTCAAAGAGGTGCTGTTGGCCCTTTGGCATGGCTTGCGGTTAGACTCAGTGGCAACATCCTATTTGATGATTGTGCCTATGCTGATGATGGCAGTGGCGTTGTGGTTCAAACAGGTCAATCTCCGCAAACTGCTAACGTGGTGGTTTGTTCCGGCCAGCCTGATAGTCACAGTGGCGTTCTTGGCCGATGCTATGCTATACAATTTCTGGGGTTCAAAACTCGATGCTGCCGACTTCGTCTATGCCCAAAATCCCAAGGATATGTTTGCCAGCCTTTCTTTTGGGTTGATTTTGTTGGCTTTTGTGGCTATCGCATTGCTCACCATTGGACAGGTTTTGTTGCTCCGTTGGTCTACGCCAAAGAAGGTGTCTAGAATGAAAATGAGATGGTTGGGGACGGTTGTAATAGTGCTTCTCTTAGGAGTGAATTTTATCGGTATGCGTGGAGGACTGCAAGAGTCAACGGCTAATCCCAGCTATGCTTATTTCTCCCAGAAGCAGTTCCTCAACCATGCGGCGCTGAATCCTGCATTCAATATCCTGCATTCTATGACCAAGAGCGAAGACCTCGCGAACGAGTTTGTATTCTATTCTCCCGAAATGTTGGCGAAGATGACGGATGAGGTTTATGAGAGTAATCCTGACATTATTGACACGTTGCTAACTACGCAGCACCCCAATATCATTCTGGTGATCTGGGAGGGTGGCGGCGACCTTATGACGGCCAACGATACCATTGCACCCTTTTTTAACCAATTGAAACAAGAGGGAGTCTATTTCTCCAATTGCTATGCCAATAATTTCCGCACCGACCGCGGGTTGGTTTCCATCCTGAACGGTTGGCCCGGCTTGCCCACCACGTCGGTGATGAAAAT
>CAMVMF010000091.1 GCA_947168515.1 uncultured Bacteroidales bacterium | reverse complement strand
TGTGTATTTTACAGAGATAACGAGAAATGCAGCGTGATATTATATGTAAATTAAAATTGAACAATTACTTATTATTTTTGCTATTCGTTTTGGTTCTTTCTTTAGATATCAAAATAATGTATATGCTTGAAAATTATATAATAAGAACGGTTTTGCAATGCTAGAATATGATTTCTAAATCTATTATATTCACCTTTTTTATTAACCAAAAAGTATTTGTAATGAAGAAACATCTACAAAGACTGTTGCTCTTGGCAGCAATGTTAGGTGTGCCGTGGGTAACACAAGCACAAAGTCTTACCGACTACACACTTACGGTCGACACGACGACGTTTACGTCGATTGTAACAACAGGTACCGCTATTAATCTGAGCAGTACGGATGACGGGTATGGCACTTGCTTCTTGCCGTTCCCTTTTCCTTTTGGCGAGAGTGTCCTCAATGCCAACAATTCTATCTGCTGTAATTCCAATGGCTTTATATGCCTGACAGGTACCTCCACCAGCCTTTCCGGTTCGTACACCAATTCTAGCCAGCGTGTCATTAATGCCCTCATCAACCAGGACGGCCATTCGGGACGCTATTCGGGATCGGGCGTTTACTACCAGTTGGACACTGTTGATGGCGTCCGTTGCTTCACCATTGAGTATCACCTGCTGGGCCGCTACTCTTCGCCCTATGGTGTTTATTCCCATCAGGTGAAACTCTACGAAAACGGCAACATCCAGTTTGTCTACGACAGCGTGGACCTGGCCGGTTCCACTACCACCATGCGCACCTTTCTATGGGACGGACCAGAAAACGACCTCGCCTTTGTGACGGGTCCTTGGGCCAACCCCGTTTTGGGGAGCAGTGCCGACACGCGGCCCAACTCATCCCTGCCAGCCCACGGACTGCGCTACACCTTCTCCCGCCCTGTCATCAGTTGCCCTAAACCGCTAAATATATGGATTTCGAACTTGGAACCCTTTGGTCTTCAGCTCAACTGGACTTATATCGACACCATATCTGTTTCTGAATGGGACATACTGATTTCCAGCAACACCGATTCGGTGCTCAACAACACCCACCTGCAAGCCTATGCCGACTCGCTGTTAATTACGGGCCTGACACCCGGAAGCGACTACGTTTTTTCTCTGCGGGCCATCTGTAATGTGGGCGATACCAGCCTTCCCCGCAATATCAGCACCATAACGCCATGCGTACCCGTGCTGCATGACTCTCTGCCCTATGTAGAGACTTTTGAAAGTTACAGTCCGGGCATGGGTAACCCAATCAATCCCTGTTGGTTTACGACCTACGTGTCGGACAATACCGTCACTGCTAACTCGTACCCCTATGTAACTACTATTGGCAACACCAATGTTCTCTATTTCTACGGCTACAGCAACAGCACCTACAGCTACGCAGCACTGCCTCCTTTCGAAGATTCGCTGAACACATTAATGGTGACTTTTAAGCTTTATACAGAATACAGCTCAGAAGGAAGCATAGACCTGGGTGTGATGGATGACCCTACGGATATCTCCACTTTCCACACCGTCGCTACCTTGTCTCCCAGTGTATCCTTCGTATGGGAGCCTTTCGCTGTGCCTCTGACCAGATATAGCGGCACGGGCTACATCGCTTTCCGCAAGAATGCCAACTACAGTGCTTTTCTGGACGATGTGAAAGTGGATCTATTACCCACCTGCGCCCCAATCCGCAGTGTTACTGCCAGTAGTGTGGCCTCCACCTCTGCTTTCGTCCAGTGGGAATATTTGGACGGGGTGGTCCCCGTGGAACCTCACACCTACGAGATTGAGTACTACAGTGCCAGTGAGTCGGCCATAACCCTCACCGACACCAACCGCTACATCATGCTCAGCGGCCTGACTCAGAGCACGAGTTATACCGTGCGTGTGCGCTGCATCTGCCAGGACGACTTCGGCAACGACAGCTATGGCTCTTGGGACAGCGTCAGTTTCACCACCAGCGAGTGCAACTCCAGAAGCCTCATAGAACTTTCGGCACAAACACTGGGACTGTCCGCCACTACCAGTGATGTCAATCCCACCAACGGCTGTTACGAATACTCCTATACTCAACAGATCTATGACGCTACGAGTCTGTCCAACGTAAGTAGAATCAACGGAATCAGTTTCAATGTAACCGCTCCTACCAGCACCACTCGCAACTGGGAGGTCTATCTAGGCACCACCACGCGTTCCTCTTTCAGCAGCACCTCCAATTACATCCCCTTCAACACCCTGACCCATGTGGCCGACACCACCTTCTCCTGCAACACCACAGGATGGGTGACTGTCATGTTCGACAGCGTTTTTACCTACACTGGTGGCAATCTCGTTGTGGCCATTGCCGACAACACCGGCAGCTACTACTGCACACCCCAGTTTGCTGCCCATTCCACCGCCGGCAACACCGCCGTCTATTACTATCAGGATGGCTCGGCTGTCACTCCTTCCTCCCCCAGTGCCGACAACGAGGATATCTCCAGCTATCGCCCCGACATTCAGTTGTTGTCACCCTGCGACTCTTCTGCCACCTGTTTCGCCCCCAACCTAGTGGCTGTCGATGTCACCGCCAGCGAGGCTACCTTGGTCTGGGCCTCCGGCGGTTCCGAGACTTCCTGGGATTTGGAATACCATGTTCAGGGCGACAGTGTATGGATCTCTGGCGGAATGCTCACAGCCTCTCCCTACACCATGACAGACCTGACCCCCAACACTAACTATGTTGTGCGTCTGGTCAACGACTGCGGCGACACTGTTGTTTATTCTGTGGTTTCTTTTACCACAGTATGCACTCCCCTGCCGCTGCCTTTCTCCGAGGATTTCGAGACCTGGCCCACCAACATGCCCATGAGCCAGCCCAACTGCTGGTACAAAATCAGCATCTACGATCCTTCCTACCCCTATGTCAGCACCAGCTACAGCTACGGGGCAGGCAGCCATTCCCTTTATTTCTATTCCTACTCCAACAGCCCCAGTGGCATCGTGCTGCCCAAAATGGGGGCTTCGCTCGACTCTCTGGAGTTGATTTTCCATATGCTGCGCACCAACAACAGCTACCCCCACAGCATGGTGGTTGGCGTGATGACAGACCCCACAGACTACAGTACTTTCACCGCTGTTGACACCGTGGCCTGCAACAGCATCTACGAGTGGGAACCATTTGCCGTAACGTTCAACAACTACACCGGCACCGACCGCCACATAGCCCTGTTGGCCATAGGTGGCAGCTCCTACAGCTATCCTTACATCGACGACATCAGTGTCGACTATATAAGAGAATGTGCCAGACCCAGCAACCTGTCCACTACCAACATCACCAACACCGATGCTACCCTGCACTGGACGGGTACTGCTGATGAGTATGAAGTGGAATACGGCCCCTATGGTTTCGCCCATGGCACCGGCACCCTTGTCTCCAGTCTGATGGACGACAGCCTCGTCATCACCGGCCTCACCCATAGCACCCGCTACCAGGCTTACGTGCGCTCGATGTGCGGCAGCGACACCAGTTCGTGGTCCTTCGCCCATAGTTTCTATACCGAATGTGGCATGATCGACTCGTTGCCCTTCTTCGAGGACTTCGACCACATTGGCACCGGCACCTCCGTGCATGCGCCCAACTGCTGGACGGGTGTCTCAACCTATAGTACTACCTATCCCTACGCCTCCAGCTCCTACAGCCGTAGCGGCAGTGGCAGTTCCATGTATATGTACCTTTACAATAGTAGTTCATACTATACCATGCTCCAGTTGCCACAGGTCGACACCGCCGTCCTGCCCATCAACAGCCTGCAGGTCGAGTTCAGCCTGCTGATAAACACTTCCACCTATACCCACGGTATCGTTGTGGGTATCTGCTCTGGTCCCGGCATGACCGATTTCGTCCCCGTAGACACTGTGGTGGTCACCGCCGACCTGTACACCTGGCAAGACTTTGAGGTTCCGTTAAACAACTACCACGGCAACGGCAGCTACATCACCCTCAAGGCATACCTTGGCAACAGCAGCTACTGCTACCCCTACCTCGACGATGTGCGTTTGGTCCCCATACCCACCTGCTTGCGACCTGACGTGGTCTATGCTCCCAATGTAGGAGGCTCCACCGCCATGACGCGTTGGGCACTACGTGATAGCACACAAACTACCTTTGAGGTGCGTTACGGCTATCAGGGCTGCGATGTCGACACCTTGGTAGGCAACATTGTCTATGCCGACTCGTTGTTGCTGACAGGCCTGGATACCGGCGCCTATTACGATGTCTATGTTCGCGCCATCTGCGGTCCCGACGACACCAGCCGCTGGACTATGGGTACTTTCCGCACCTTGGTGAGCGACCCGTTCAACAACTGGCCTTACCGCTGCGATTTTGCCACCCCCGAGGCCAACAGCTGGACCTTGGAGAACGGCACTCAGGTCAATGCATGGTATGTGGGCTCTGCCACCTATAACCCCGCCAACAGCGACACGATGGCACTCTATGTCTCCAACAGCTATGGTGCCGATAATTCCTACAGCGTTACCAGTATCAGCCATGTTTACGCCTACCGCACTTTTGACATGGCAGCAGGCGAATATTCATACAGCTTCGACTGGAAGGGCCAGGGCGAAAGTCAGTACTATGACTTCCTCCGAGTTTTCCTAGTACCCGCCAGCAACACATTCACTGCTGGAAGCGTGTTGGGTGGTTCCACCTATAACTTTGCCTCACAGGCTGTTCCGGCCGATTGGTATGACCTGAGTCAGGTGACCACTGCCCCCTACACCCTTGCCCTTAGTGGTTCCACTTGGAACACTGTGTCTGGTGTAGTGACCGTCCCGGGAGGCACCTACAACATGGTGTTTGTATGGTCCAACGACGGTAGCGTCGGTACACAGCCTCCTTCGGCAGTCGACAACGTCATGCTCAGGCCTAACACCTGTCCCGCTGTCTCCGACCTTGCAGCAATCTGCTATACCGACAGCCTGCAGCTGAGTTGGACCCCAGGTGGTACCGAGACCGCTTGGGAGGTGACCTGCGGCACCACCTCTGCCGTGGTCTACACCACCAACTACACCCTCACAGGTCTGACACCTGCCACCGATTACACCGTATTCGTGACTGCCATCTGCAGCCCTACCGACAGCTCTATCGCCGTATCGGAGACTTTCCGCACGCCATGCTATCCCATGGCTGTGCCCTACAGCGAGAACTTCGATAGCCTCCCTGGCACCACCAGCTACTCCACCGGCATCTTCCCCACCTGCTGGAACTATGTCCTAACGGGCACCGGCACTTACACCTCCGGCTCCTACCTTCCCTATGTCTACAGCTCCAGCAGCTATGCCAGCAGCGGCAGCAACAGCTTGCGAATCGCCGGCAACGGCTACTTCATGCTGCCCCCCATGTCAGCCCCGCTGGACAGCCTCCAGATAACCTTCTCCAACTACGCCACCAGCACCTACTACGGCATCGAAGTGGGTGTGATGGAAGGCGGCAACTTTGTGCCCATCCAGTCCTTCGAAGACCCCGCCAGCATCCACACCCCCCACTTAGTATACCTCGATGCCTACCACGGCAGCAGCCGCATCATAGCCTTCCGCAACTACTACACCACCTCCACCACCACCTACTATAGCTACCACTACCTCGACGACATCGTGGTCGACTACATCCCTGCCTGCCGCCCCATCAACAACCTCATGGCCATGGGCACCGACGTCACCGCCATCGTCACCTGGGGTGGCAACTCCGACAGATACACCGTCACCTACCATCCCACAGGCAGTGCCTCGGCTGCCACCACCACCACCGTCTATGGCACCACCACCACCCTCACCGGCCTTACCCCCAGCACCAGCTACACCGTAAAGGTGCAGGGCCACTGTGGCTCCGACACCACCGCCACCGTTACCGCCACCTTCACCACTTTGGCCAACGCCCCCGTGAGCGTCTACCCCTATCTCTGTGACTTCAGCGACAGCAGCATCTACCAGCAGTGGACCTTGGACAACGGCACCTTCACCAATGCCTGGTATGTGGGCCGCGCCACCTGCAACGACACCGCTGACAGCACCTCGCTCTACATCTCCAACGACGGCGGCCTCAGCCACTCCTACACCTCCTCTTCATCCCAGGTGGTCTACGCCTACCGCACCTTCCTCATGCCTGCCGGCCCCTACGACATCATGTACGACTGGATGTGCTATGGCGAGAGCTCCTTCGACTACCTGCGTGTGGCCCTGGCTCCTTCCGGAGCCGACCTCACGGCCGTCTCCACCCTGCCCACCGGCCTCAGCAACACCAACCTCCCTGCAGGTTGGATAGCCTTGGACGGCGGCAGCGCCCTCATCAATAACAGCAGCTGGCAGCACGTCCAGTTCGACTCTATCATGATACCCAATGGTGTTTACCACCTAGTGTTTGTGTGGCGCAACGACGGCTCGGTCACCAACCTGCCCCCTGCCGCCATCGACAATATCCAGATAGTCTCCTACGCCTCTGCCTGCAACCAGCCCAATATCACCTCCACCACCTACGACTACCAGTCCATCACCCTCAACTGGGTAGGCTCCGGCAACGAATATGAGGTCAACATCAAGGAAACCACCGCCACCGACTGGCCCGCCACCGATATCGCCGTCACTGGCAACACCTACACCTTCACCGGCCTGTTCCCCGCCACCAACTACACGCTGCGTGTGCGCCAGAACTGCACCGCCGACTCGTTGGGCTACAGCGACTGGGTGTATGCGTTTGTCCTTACCGATAGTCTGCCCTGCCTGTCACCCGACAGCCTTGTGGTCACCGACCTGTCCAACGTCCAGGGTACCTTCAGCTGGCACGTGAACGGTTTTGAAACTCAGTGGGACCTCCATGTCTGGAACACCGGCGGCCTCGACACCGTCTATCGTCTCACCACCAACCCGGCCACCGTGGGCGGCTTCACGGCTGGCGTCACCTACAACGCTGCCATCCGTCCCATCTGCGGCACCGTCGAGTTGGAAGGCAACTATAGCGACACCATCTCCTTCACCGCAGCCACTTGTCCCGATGTCACCGGTCTTACCTCCAGCAATGTCACCGAAAGTAGCGTGACCCTCAACTGGACCGCCGACCCGATGGCCGAGAGTTGGCAGATTGAGTACGGTTTCGCCGGCTTTGCCCAGGGCACTGGCACCAGCATCACCACCAACGTCAACACCTACGTGGTCACCGGCCTCGAAGACGAGAGCTCCTACGACTTCTACGTCCGTGCCATCTGTGGCACCGACTGGAACAGCGAGGGCTGGGCACACGTCTCTGCCACCACCCCCGCAGCCTCCGATCCCACCTACACCGTCACCGTCAATGTCAACGACGCTGCCATGGGCTCTGCCACCGGCGGCGGCACCTTCCGCGCCGGCCAGAGCTGCACCGTTACGGCCACGCCCAACAGCGGCTACCACTTCGTCAGCTGGAGCAACGGCGTGACGGATAACCCCTACACCTTCACCGTGGTTGCCAACATCACCCTCACCGCCACCTTTGCTGCCAACGGCACCGAGGGCATAGAGGATGTGGCTGGCGACGCCCTCTGCACCATCTACCCCAACCCCACCAGCAACGTTACCACCATTAGCGTGAGCGGCGCCAGCGGCAAGGTACGCATTGCCGTGGTCGACATGAACGGCCGCACTGTTGCCACCGAGACCCTCGAGTGCAGCAGCGACTGCGAGAAGACCATGGATGTAGCCAACTTGGCCCAGGGTGCTTACTTCGTCAAGATCACTGGCGACAATGTCAATATGGTGAAGAAACTTGTTGTGCGCTAGTAGCGCAACAAGCCGAAAATCGGTATTAATGCTTCATTAATAGACGATATTCTAATTTGTTGGGTCGGGCTGCCTTGTTTTTTCTTGGCAGCCCGACCCATTTTTTTTGTTCCCACACGGTGGGGCAGGGGGGGCCGTTGGGTGAGAGCACCATGGCAGGAGGTGTTGAAGTTCGCCCCCTTTCAATGTTGCCGAAGTGTCAGCCGTTAAGCAAAACGAGTGCCTATAGGATAGGCTGACAGCAGCAAAGGGCTAGACAGGGTCTTGCGCCAAAATAACGCCCGGCGAAAGGCGGTCACAAAAAACTATTTGCTTGCCCTGCCCGAGGCTTAGTGGAGCGTTTCGGAGAGCCCCCCCTGATGGAGGGAGGGGGCCGTATTGCCTTACCCGTGCCGTGCTGTGGACGACGAACACGGGCATTTTAGTGCTCACCTTAGGTTAAGCTTCTCCGAGGCTTCTTCGATGCAATTGGATAGTCTTTTTTTGTTAAGTAATTGTTCAAATATACTTTACATATAATTTCCATCTAATTGAACATTAAGGGGACTTCTATTAATAACTTTTGAACACGAATTGCACGAATCTAACGTT
>CAMVMF010000090.1 GCA_947168515.1 uncultured Bacteroidales bacterium | reverse complement strand
AGGGGTATACCTCGTCGTTGGCCCCGAGGAAATAGCACAGGCGGTGCAGGTTCAGTCCCACCAGCAGCGACAGCAGCCCTATGGTGGCCACCAGCACGATGAAGGTGAGCGTGGTGTAGCCCCTCACCAGTTTGTGGTCGCCGCGGCCCTGCGCCGTTCCGGCAATCACTACGCCGCCCGACACGATCATGATGGCCACGCTCAGCATGACGTTGATCAGCGGCATGGAAATATTCACCGCGGCCAGTCCCAAGGTGCCCACCCCTTTGGAAACAAAAAGACCGTCGATGATGGTTTGCAGCCCCACGATGAGCATGCCCACCACGCTGGGCAGGGCATATTTGAGCAACTGCCGGCTCAGCCCCTGGGGCTTGGGGAATTGAGAATTGAGAATTGAGAATTGAGAATTGGGAGTTGAGGATTGAGAGTTGGGAGTCGAGGGTTGGGAGTTGAGAGTTGAGGGTTGAGAGTTGAGAGTTGAGGGTTGAGAGTTGGGGGGGGTGTTGTTATTTGCCATTGATTATTTTCGAGATGCACCAGGCGAAGCCTTTCGCCTTGCGCTGTTCAATTTCGTTGAAATGTCCTCCTTTGTTCCATTCCAAAGTGCATCGGGCGGGTCCCACAAGTTGGAGGTTTCGCTCGTGCTGTGCCCTGATGCAGTCGCCCATCATGGAGAAAGGTTTCTTGTGTGTCTTCTCCTCGGTGTCGCCTACGCTGAGGTAGAGGTAGTGGGCTTGGGGCGGGTTGGTGGTGGCATAGCCGCTCCACCACTCGACCCACAGGGAGGGGGAGCAGGCGGCCACGGCCTCAAAGACATTTGTCTGGGTGCAGCACCAGAGGGCGAAAAGCCCTCCCAGAGAGTAACCGCCCATGATCAAGGGCAGGTTGTCGTAGCGCCCCAGCAGGGTCGGAATTAAAGCGTTGGTAACGAAATCGAGTGTCTTACGGTCTTCGTGGCGGAAAGCGTCGAAGTCCTCCACCTCGAAGGCTGCCATGACGTAGGGGACGGAAGTGCGCTCGGCAATCATGCCGCACTCCTCCATCAGGCATTTCCTTTCGAAAACGCCCAGAGGCTTGACCAGCAGGCATGCCGGAGTATTGCCACAGGAAACGAGGTGGCAACAGTGGTCGGCGATATATAGGGTTTCTTCCGTCATAAATCTTCAGCAGTAACGTCCCTTGGACCCAATTATTGTGTCAGAGGAAGAAAAAACAGACACCCACCACGCTGATGACGGCCCCGAGGACTTCGCGGAAGGTGACTTTTTGGTGGAACAGGAATGCGGCAGGGGCAATAATGAGGATGGGGGTGAGGGACATGATGGTCTGGGCGATGCCGGTGCTGGTATAGAGGGTGGCCATCAGCGAAAGGCTGACACCCACGCAGGGGCCGAAGAACGAGGAACACAGGGCGCAGAGCATCGACTTGCGGTCGCGCACGGCACTGACCAGCTGCTGCCCGCCCTTGGGGGTGAACAGCAACAGCGCGATGCTGAATCCCACGATGCCCATTAGGCCGCGGATCATAGTGGATGAGAAGGGCATTACCGTGCCCAAGGGCAGGTGCAGCCATGCTCCGTCGGGCACGAAAGTGTTGAGGTCGGCAATGCCTGCGGCGGCGATGGAGGCCTCGTAGTGCCTCATGCCCACCTTGCTCAGCACCAGTCCGCAGCCCTGTCCTATGCCGGCTCCGGTGGCGTAGAGGATGCCCTTCAGTGGCAGGCGCAGTTTCAGCCCTGCGGACTGTTTGGAGCCCTCTTTCTCGGGCTCTTTCTTGGCCAGGATGGTGATGGCGATGCCCACCAAGGTCACCACCATGCCCACGTAGGCCATGCCGCTCATGCGCTCGCCCAGCAGCAGACGGCCCACAAGAGCGGCCGTAGGGGCTGAGAGGGTCATGAACAGCTGTCCGAAGCGAGAGCCTATGTGTATGTAGCTGTTGAAGAGGCAGAAATCGCCGAACACGTAGCCCACCACACCCGACAGGCAAAGCCACAGCCATGTCTTGCCGTCGGTATACAGAGGGTAGGGGGCTCCCGTGGTGATGAACAAAATTAAGGCCAGCAGCAATAGCGAGATGGCCATGCGGGTGACGTTCAGCGGCAGCGACCCGATGCGCTTGGAGGCCACCTCGGCCGTCAGGGCCGTGATGGTCCACGAGCATGCCACGCCCAAAGAAATCAGTTCTCCTGTGTACAATGTTGCTATTTTAGTAGTTTACCAATATTCGTAATCGTATTCGTAGACAGGCTCGCCCGGGAAGTCCGTCCGCACCACGTCGCCCTGCTTGTTGTAGTAGGTGCGCAAGATGGCCTGCGGGTAGCTCTCGGGGTCGCCCTCCTCCTCCATGTTCCACCAGGTGGTGGTCTCCTCCAGGGGGGTGCCGTCAGCCTGGCAACGGATATGGATGTCCACCTTCATCTCTTCGGAGTAGCCCACGCCGTCCATGCCTATCAGTTGGCCCAATATGTTGTAGCGGTAGAAGAGCGTGTCGAGGCCTTCGTGGGTGCTGCGGTACTCCTGCACGATGCGGCCCTGCTCGTCGTAGACATACTCGCGGTCGTAGCTGCTGAGGCCCTCGTCGCAGTCTTCGCTAGCCTCTTTCACCAGCCTCCCTTGCTGGTCGAAGAGCCGCTCGCAGGAGCAGGTCATCTCCGTGCTGTAGGGCACGTCGCCCTCGCGGCCTTTGTCGTAGCCAAAATAGGAGGCGGGCCGCCACTGGTGGCTGCGTCGGTAGGTGCAGCGTGTCACCCCTAGGCCGGCCTGCAGGCTCATGCCCGTCAGCTGGTAGGTGTTGATGTGGGTGTCAATCATCGAGGAGTACCATGAGTTGCCTATTCGGTGGAGGCTCATGTCGCAGTAGTGGCTCACAAGCCCTTCAGGGGAGTAGGAGAGGGTCTGGATCCGCACCGTGTCGATGAACTGCACGCCGGCCACTTCGCGTACCTCTTTCTCCTGCCGGCGTATCAGACGGCCCAGGGTGTCGTACTGCAGGTCTATCATGGGGCTGGTCTCGTAGCCGTGACGGTCGTAGTAGGCCGTCCGCACCACCTCGCGGGCACCCATCACACTGTCCGAGGGGATGTACTGTACCATACGTCGCATGCCGTTGGCGCGGCGTTCGGGCATCCAAGGCAGGTCCACACCCACCCACGAGGTCTGAGCTACGCCAGCCAGTGCGCTGAATGATAGTAGTATAAAGGTGAATAGACCTTTCATCGTAGTCGACTTTTGAGCGTGCAAAGATACAACTTTTTGGGAATAGAATAAAAGGTAAAAACAAAAGTAAAAGGTAAAAACTAAAAATTAAAAGGGTGGGCGGGGTTGTGAGTTGTGAGTTGAGAGTTGAGAGTTGAGAGTTGGCTTCTGCATTTGGATAATTCTTCGTTCTCCATTCTCCATTCTCAATTTTATTGTCATGGCATCTGTCTAATCACTTTTAGTTTTTAGTTTTTACTTTATAGGGGACTTCTATAAATCACCCAGAAGGGGTGAGACTATTAATAACACGGTACAAGCCGAAGGCGCAGTGCCGTGATACTCAGACGTCAGTAAACTGCGTCCCGACGGGACGCGACAATGGAAACAAATAAATAGAACACACCTATAGTTTAAAAAAGTTTGGTGTGAGGGAATTAATTTGTATCTTTGCAGGCAGAAATCAGTACTTTCAATTAGCCTAAGATTATGAGAATCACACATATCGTTTTGCTCCTTGTCGCGGTGGCGGCTCTAGGGGGTTGCAACAGGCAGTGGGGCCGTACCCACCACGAGGTCGACACCGACAGCTACACCCTCACGGTCTACGGTCAGCGGCTGATGCGTGACAAAGAGGTGGCTGCATTCCCCTCACAATCCATCTACTGTGAGGGCGACACGGTGCGCCTGCAAGGCGATGTGACCACCGTGGCCCAGCTCCTTCAGGATTTGTCCGAAGGCCTGTACAACACCAGCGAGTTTCTCAATTTCAAAGGCGACTACGTGTTGCTGCTGGAGCTGATTGGTCGGCCGGGCAGCGATCTGGAATCCAACGCCACCTCAGCCTTGAAGCAACTGGCCCATTGGGGCTATGTCCAAATCGATTCCAACTGGCATCAGCCCGTGGCTTTGGTGCACGCGGGTCAGCCGTTCGATACGAACGATAAGCAAAATTTGTATTCCTTCGGGGGCTACGATATGGTGGTGGCCCGGGAGATGGTGGACGACAGCGTGGGCAATGGAACGGTAGAGGAAACCATCAACGGATACATGGAGTCGGTCTTTGGCGAGCCTTCCGAACTATTTGACTTCTTCCTGTCGCATGGCTACGACACCCTCCATACGGCCCCGGCCTACCAATTGGTCGTTGCCCACGGCAGCCGGCCCTACCGGCCCTTTAGATTATTATGGCCTTTTTAATTTGACAGATATGGATAAATTTGAGATGCGAGTGCGGCAGGACCTTTACGAGTACCTGCTTTCGGTGAACGAGGTGGACGAACGTCTGCCCGAGGCGGTGGACATAGAGGAGAAGTACCGCGCGGTGGCGGAGTCTTATTTGGCCGACGGGGTGCGCGAGTTTGCAGCCTATCCAATGGTGAGCCTCGGATGGATGATGTATATTGGCATGGCGGTGGCCCGTTTCTGGGACGACGACTGGGCGATATACGACCGTCTGGACGACCTCTACCTATATATGCGGGACAAGAGCGGCTACGACCTGCTGGACGAGTATATTCGGGGCGTGGTGCTGGGTCTGAAGCAGCCCGACTTTGACACCACCGAGCAGTTGGTGCAGGAGTGTGCCGAGCGCACCTACAGTCTGTTGCTGCGCCAGCGGCTAGAACCCGGTACCGAGGCGGCCTTCAGGGGCTATGTGGCCTGCATCCACCAGCTCTACCTCATGGGTGCCTATGTCCAGTTGCACCGCATGGGCTACCACATGGTAACCCATACGGTATGAGGTGGGATGCTGCGTCGTTAGAGAGCTTTGGCGATGATGGGGTCGAGTTGCTCGGGGGTGACCATGCTGCCGTAGCGACCGATGACGTTGCCATCGCGGTCTAGGAGGAATTTGGTGAAGTTCCACTTGATTTTGCTGCTGAAGAGGCCTCTGCCCTTCTTTTGGCTCTTCAACCATTTATAGATGGGATGGGCATTGTCGCCGTTGACATCTATTTTGGAGAACATCTGGAAGGTGACACCGTAGTTGACCATGCAGGTGGAAGCAATCTCTTTCTCGCCGCCGGGTTCTTGGTTGGCAAACTGGTTGCAGGGGAAGCCGAGGATGACCAGTCCCTTGTCCTGGTATTTTTCGTACAGCTTCTCCAGACCTTCGTACTGAGGCGTGAAGCCGCATTTGCTGGCAGTGTTGACAATGAGGACCACCTTGCCGCGGTACTCTTCCATGCTGATTTCTTTCTTCTGTAGGCTGATGGCCTTGAAGTCATAAAAATTCTGTTCCATAGTTGTATGTGTTAAATGATTTTCTCCAATAATGCTTTGAGCTGTAAAGCCTCTTCGACAGTCAGGTTGATGCAGGAGCCGATGCGCTCCGGCACTTTCAGCGCCTCTTTGCGTAGGGCCATGCCTCTGGGCGTGATTTTCACGTTCATCTCCCGTTCGTCCTTCTTGCTTCTTTCGCGTGTCACCAGCCCTGCCGTCTCCATTTTCTTCAGCATAGGGGTGAGGGTGCCGGTGTCCAACTTCAGGTATTCGCCAATTTTCGAAACCGTCAGTTCTTTGTGCTCCCACAGCACCATCATGGTAATATATTGGGTGTAGGTCAGCCCCAGTGGGTCTAAGAAAGGCTTGTATCTCTTCACCACCTCTTTGGAAGCCGCGTAGAGGGGGAAGCAGATCTGATTATCTAGTTTCAGCGGGTTGTATTTAAGTGTTGCCATTTTGTTTCTATCAAATTTTTGGCAAAAGTACGAAGAATATTCTATTTCGTGAAATTAAATTGTGTGCAATATAGTTTTATAAAATCGAAAGAATTTATAAGTATTTGTATGTTAATTGTATATAGATGTGTTAAAAAAGTATAAATGGTTATCTGCTATCGTCCGAAATATGAAATCGCGTCTCTCCGAGACGCACTTATGGGGTTGATTCCAATCCCCACACTGCGAAAATCGGAGATTTTCTTGTATGGGGTTATTGAGATTAAGCCTCTCCGAGGCTTCTTCGGTGCAATGCGGATAGTCATAAGTATAATACTCTTTTTCAGGGTCATATTACACATACCAATAGACCTCCAAGATCTCTCATTTCATGCAATGAAGGTATAGTTTTTTTGTATATTTTGTATTTTTTTGTATATTTGTAGGCTGAACACTATTGGAAATACATCGAATAAATAAGTTATTATCATTTCACACTCAATATCTTAACCCATGAAACAGTATACACATGCCTGGATAGCTTTTATGGCTATCAAACGACTCCAGTACGCCGACATACCTGAAGATTTGAAAGCCGATGCCGACGCGTTGGTCAAATGGTTCCACGATTATCGCGACTTTGTCATCAAGGGCTCTTGGTATCCCGACAAGGTGTTCAAGGACATGAGCACCAGTCACATTATCAAGTACCGTCCCGACCCCGAGTCCACCGATGACCGATTCAAGAAACTGCCCCGCACCCTCAAGATGTACCAGCTGGGACAGAAGTCGCCCCTCTATAAAAAGCCTTTCACCATAGAGGACGGCAACCTGGCCGACCGCTGCGAGTCGTTGGCCCATGCCATCATCGACAGTTTCAAGATGTTGCGCATGGAAGAACGCGGCAATCCCATCTCGCCCTCCAACAACCACATTGCCATGCGGTTCTTCATTCTCAGCCATTATATTTCCGACTGCCACATGCCGCTCCATTGCGACAGCAGGGCCTTCTCGTCGGGCAACAACATCCACGGCTTCATCGAGTCGGAATGGGACAAACAGGTGAAGAAGTCCTATAAGATAGATACCGCCAACGAGCGTTTCTTCTACGACCCTGACGGCTACCCTCTCCAGAATAAGATTACGCCGCTGATGCAGCAGGTGGAAGAAGACGTGGTGGGCAGAGAGTACTATCATCCATGGGGTACAGGCAACAAGAACACGTGGGACTATATGAGTGCGCTGTCGCAGTATTCCTATCTGATGGCTTACCGCATGATACCGGAGCAGTACAACGAAAAGAACCTCACCAAAGAAATATATCAGACTACCGAGGAGTGGCAGCACTTCGAAGAGTACAGTCGATATATCTTCAGCGATGCCATCGACTCCATCGCCAGAGTGTGGCTCCACGTTTGGATCCGTTACCGCAAATGGGCCACGGGCAGGGAGTAGTGCGGGAACGTTTTCGTTAAGCCGAATGCAGAGGGCAAATCACGAAGTGTTTGCACTATGCTGAGGCGAGAAAACGACTCATGAAATGGAACTATTGAATTCCTCAATTCAGAGAGGTTGAAACTTTTGGGATTTGATTCCCCAAAGTTTTGTGCTTCCATTCTCCTAAAAACAGATGCTCCCATCATGTGCTATGTGTTCGGCCATGATGGGAGTCTGCTGGGCCTCACTTGCTGGCGGGTATGTCGCCCGACCAAGCGTGGCCGAGGTCCCAGTGCTCCTCATAGACAAACTCGAAGTAGGGCAGTGAGAATTCCTTCTCCAGTAGCTCCGTCAGCTCGTCTTGAATGGGTTCGGCCCAATGGCCTATCAGGACAATGAATCTGACGATGGTCCATGCCACCCGGCCACGAGGAATCTGGGTATTGTCACCTTTGAACTTGGTTTTTGTGTGGTTGGCTAGAGCGCGGAAATATTCTTTGGCCCATACCTGACGGTGCAGTTGTGGATAGCTGATGAAAGGTTTTCCTTTCTCGGCGGCATCCTCCACCTCGCGCGGGGTTAGCTCTTTCTTTCTAACCCCAAAAAAGTATGGTCCTCAGGGTCGTACCAAAAGATGCCTACGCAGGGCATCTGTTCATCGAAGGAACCCATGTCCGCCATCTGTGCTTTATGCTGTTCTTCAGTTAGTTTTTCCATGCCAATTCTCAATTCTCAACTCTCAATTTTGATGGTGAAGTATTCGAATTCGATGATGTCGCCGGGGACGAGTTTGGCACGTTTGCGCAGCTCGGTTTCCCCGTTACGTTTCACCATGCCGTCGGCGACCACGGCTTGGGCTTGGGCCCCGTTTTCCACACACCCTGCAGCCTTGAGAAGCTGGATGAGTTGGATGTATTCTTCCCCCTCTCGTAAGGAAAAGGTGATGTTCTTTTTTGCTATCATAAAGTTTGTTTTTCAACAGACGTTTTCTCGCCTCAGCATAGTGCAAACACTTCGTGATTTGCCCTCTGCATTCGGCTTAACGAAAACGTTTGTTTTTCAACAGACGTTTTCTCGCCTCAGCATAGTGCAAACACTTCGTGATTTGCCC
>CAMVMF010000089.1 GCA_947168515.1 uncultured Bacteroidales bacterium | reverse complement strand
AAAAACCAAAAAAAATCGGTTTTTTTCACGAATTTCGGGGTTTCCTCGGACTATGAAAACGTCACTTTCGCGTATTTTGTTGTATTTCTGCATTTTAAATTGTTTTTCTAAGGGAATACGAAAGTCGTAGGTGCGTCCTATATTGCTGTATATCTTCTGTTTACATGACAATTGAAAAGTCAGTCCGTGTGACCTCTCTCCTGCCACGTTTCGCGGTCCTACACCGCAAAAAATGGAAAAAGTCCCGCGAAAATGCGGAAAGGGACCGGTGAAAATGGCAAAAGGACTCGCGAAAATAGAAAAAAGGGGCAATGAAAACGGTTAAGGGAATCCCGAAAACGGCTAAACACCCCACGAAAAAGGGGGGAGAGGCCATGTCAGGAACCAGCTTGGGGTGGTTCGCCGGCGGAAAAAGGATACCGGGCCGGCCCGGAGGGCTGCTGTGGAAGGACAGCCGGACATGCATGACGACATGGCTTTACCTTACATTATGATTTGACTGTGCTTGGCCTTATTTGACATATTATTACTAAGTGAACGATAATATAAATGTAATATAAATAACCGAACTGGAGGGAGTTTGTTCCAAAGAGGGTTGTGTTGGGGAAAGGACGGTTTTATGGTTTAAAATGGTTTCTTTGCATTCATTAAATAAAAGAAGAGTCTTTCTGATACAAAAGTGGCTTTCTGATACAATAGGATCTTTCTGATACAAACTCATGATGGGAGGACAAAGACAATTGAACATGTCCTAATAGAGCCCTCATAAAGCAACTTATAATAATCAAGAATTAAAGGACCTATTAATATATGGACCAGTAAATAGTCAATATTGACAGCCTTTTAATTGTTGTATTTTCCGTATTTTAAGTTGTTCCCATAGATGAACATTTCCTATTGGGTCTCACCTTAACTGAGCCTGTCTTTATCTGAGCCAGCTTAATTGGACCGCCATAAATGGACACACTTTGCCTGAACCGGACTTGATTGAACACGTCTTAATTGGACTCGTCTATATACATTATTATATAGAAATGGGATGGGATGATCTGTTGTGGCACCCGCCACGTCGGGCGACGATGGCGATTCACCTTTCCTTAGAGGCAGACAGAGGTTGGGGTTGCTTGACAACGGCCACGGTTGTTGATATAACGACGGCATCCAGATGTCGGCGTCCGAATGGTTCGGCTAAGGGGGATTGGGGACGCTCACGGCCTGATGGGACTGGGTAGCTGAGGAATTATTTTTTCACCAAGTCATTTTTATTATGTATCTTTGCAGCCGTTTTGGTCACCCCCTTGGGTGTGAAAAGGGAAGCCGGTGAGAGTCCGGCGCAGTCCCGCTGCTGTAAGTTCGATAACTTGAAGCCCAATCCATTACGTCACTGTGCAACGCTATAGTTGTATGGGAAGACCGGGCCGAAAGGAACAAGCCAGAAGACCTGCCAAAAACGATAAAATATCCGGAATGCTTTCGAGGAAAGGCCGACCGATAGAGAATAAAAGACGTTTATTTTGTCCGAAAAGGGGCGATTATTGCGTTTTTTTGTCTGTTGCTGCTGCATTCTCCCTTGCTTTTTGTTTTTTCCGGATACTGGAAGTGGAACGACACATTAACTTATTTGTTCAACTAATTAAAAAACAGTATCAAAAAAAATGCTCAAAAAACTTCTAACAATTGGCATGGTCCTGCTCCTGTGGACAGGCGCAAGAGGCCAGGCAACAATCAATGAGAGCGACGTGCAGTTCTGGGTCGGCTCCGGCACTAACAGCACATTGGTCTGCATTGGTTGGGACGATGTCACGGCATCGTACACACCCACCGTCGTTGTGTGGGGCGTGCATTGGAACGGCAGCATCCACCTGATAGATGCGCTAGACTCCATCGCCACCTACGACGAGCGGTTCACCTATGATTTTGGCTCTTCGGGTTTTCTGAATTGGGTACAATACAATGACCCCGATGCCGGCCTGGCCCTGACACCGTCGGGCTTCAACTGCAACAACTACGGCGTTGCCTACGGCAGCGGAACACTGGGTAGCACATGGTTGAGAATCAGCACCTCGACATGTTCCAACTACAACTTCGCCACCATCAACGACGTGGTGTACGCGTCGGACCCCAATGCGGTCTTCTCGTGCCAGAAAGCACAATCTGTCAGCGTGGCAAACATCACGGAGACCAGTGCCACGGTGAATATCGTGGACACCACCAATGTGAACGACTACACGGTGAAGCTCTACACTGGCGACTCGCTGGTCGACAGCACCGTGATCTACACCCAGTCCATCTCCTATAACCTCCTGACGGCCAACACGCCCTACATGGTGCAAGTCTTCTCCAACTGCGCAGATGCCACACAGACCAGTGCCCGCACGGCCACGTTCCGCACCCCCTGTGTGACCATAGCCCACAGCAGTCTGCCCTGGAGCGAGGACTTTGAGTCGTACAACGGCCTGTCCTATTCTTCCTCATCGGTATCCTTCGTCAACCAAGTACACTGCTGGGATTTGAAGAATCCCTACA
The DNA here is from genome assembly GCA_947168515.1 of uncultured Bacteroidales bacterium. GTDB lineage: Bacteria > Bacteroidota > Bacteroidia > Bacteroidales > P3 > Colimorpha. Next base: position 5,932 of record CAMVMF010000089.1, on the reverse strand, counting down.
GCGAATCCGACCCCTATATCAATAATTCCTCTTCCGTCAATGCCGCTGGAGGCAAGTGCCTTTATGTCAGCAGTCGGCCCTCCAATCCCACCATCCTGGTGCTGCCTCCTTTCGCCGACAGTCCCGATGGACTGCAACTGAGTTTCGACGTGTTGTCGACCTATCGCCACGGCTTCGAGGTGGGCACCATGACCGATGCCGACGTCGACACCACCTTCACCCCTATCGCCCTCTGCCTGCCCGACGGCAACGGCTGGACACACTACGACGTGACCTTTGCCGGCATCACCGAGGGTCGTCTGGCCCTGCGTTCCAACGACAATGGCCCTGCCTACCTTGACAATGTGACCGTCAGCGAGTTACCCTCATGTGTGAGGCCCTCGCAAGTGCTGGTGTCCAACATCACAGCCTCCTCGGCAACCCTCACCATCACCGACCCCAACAGCACCAACCACTATATGGTCTATGCCGCTGGCGACAGTGCCGAAATCTACACCAACAGCCACACCCTCAGCGGCCTTATGCCCAATATGCGCTATGAGGTAAGCGTGCGCACGCTCTGCGCCGACACCACCACCGGCACCACCACGACCGCTTTCCGCACCTCCTGCGACATCATCAGCGTCCCCTATCACGAAGACTTCAGCCAGTTTGCCGATGTGGCCATGGGCTTTGGCTATGCTGTGGCCGACAGCACTTTGCCCTGCTGGAGTTTCTTGAAGGCCCGTTCGCTGGACCGCCTCGAACTCTTCCCGCCCTCACATAGCATCACCTATGGCTACGGCAACGACGGCTACACGATGCGCATCTATGGCAACTACAGCAACTCCATCGACATCGTGGTGCTGCCCGAGCTAGACCAAGACATCAACACCCTCGAAATCAGCCTCATGGCCCGTCCTTCGGAAAATGGTTCCTTTGGCGGTTCACTCCAAATAGGCTATCTGACCACCCCTGGCGACAGCAGTTCTTTCGTCAGCGTTGCCAACTATGCCAGCAATCGGTTCACCCATGGTTACGACCTCTGCACCAGCACATTCATCAATGCTCCTACCGGGTCACGCATCGCTCTGCGATACCTCCCCTCTGGTGGTTCGGCCAAGTCGTGGTACATCGACGAAATCGATGTGCACACAATGCCTGCCTGTGTGCGTGCCCAGGACATCCGCGTGGACAGCATCCTGACCGACGGCTTCACCCTGCATGTCATCGACCCCACCGCCGTCAGCCACTATCGCTACTACCTCACAGCCAACGGCCTGACCGACAGCGCTGACTTCTACGACACCGTAGCCACCATCACGGGCCTCACCCCTTCGACCGACTATGACCTTCAGGTGGTATCGGTCTGCGACGACGGCAACCTGACCCTCCCGCACACTACTACCGTGAGCACACTCTGTGGTCCTGTTACGGACATACCCTTTGTGGAGAACTTCGACACCTGGACAGCCTCGCAGACCGAAGGCATGGACCGCTGCTGGAACCGCCTGTATATGAACTCTAGCAGCCGTCTGGTGACCAACAACTACCCCTATTGCGCCTCCAGCTCTGCCAATGCCTACACCGGCTTCAAGTCGCTGAAGATGTACTCCAAAGGCACCTACAACGACATCAAAGAATACTCCGTGGCCTACCTGCCCGAATTTGTGGCAAACCCCAACACCCTCAAGGTGGGTTTCTTCTACAAATATGGCGGCACTACATATAATATGAACAAAGTGCGCATCGCCGTCGGCGTGAGCGACTCCGTGTCCGACACCGCCACCTTCACCCGCCTGGCCACCCTGACGCCCTCCGTCATCGGGTGGAACGATTTCGAGGTCGACCTCAGTGCCTACACGGGTTCCGGCCGCCACATCACCATCATGCAGACCAGCACCGGCACCACCGCCATCACCAGCTACATCGACAGCCTGGTGGTCGACACCATCAGCTCCTGCAGCCGTCCGGCAACCCTAGTAGCCTCCGACGTTACGGCCTACGGGGCCACCCTCACCTGGAGCGACCCCAGCCAGGCCAACGCCTACCTCCTGCGCTGGAGCGACGGCACCACTGCCGACAGCGTCACCGTCAACAACGACACCACCTACACCCTCAGCGGCCTCATGCCCAGCACTACCTACACCGTCGAACTCCGCAGCATTTGCTGGGGCCAGCTCACCAATGCCCGCACAACCTCCTTCGTCACCAGCTGTGCACCCATGCCCCTGCCCTGGAGCATGGATTTCGACAACATCACCGGCATCTCGCAGCTCTCCCCCTGCTGGAGCAGATACTCCGGACGCTACCTCGACACGGCCTCCTTTACCCTCACCAGCACCACCTCGGGCTGGACACGGTCTAACACAGCCTTCGATGGTTCGTCGCACCTCAAAGTAAACATCTATGGAACCAACTGCAAGTACTGGTTGGTCACCCCCGAAATCAACCTCTCGCAGAATGCCACGCTGACATTCGACTATATGCTGACCGACTACAACAACGGCGATGACCCCGAGGTCACCGGAGCCGGCTTTGCCGACGACCGCTTTGTGGTCCTGGCCACCACTGACGGACAGAACTGGACGCCCCTGGCCAAATGGGGCAGCGACACCAGCCGCGACGACTATCCCCTCTCCGCCGTTACCAACACCGCCTCGCAGGCCTCCATTTCCCTGGCCGCTTTCACGGGTCAGAACGTCCGCATAGCCTTCTATGGCGAGAGCACTACTAGCGGAGCCGACAACGACCTCCGCATCGACAACCTGCTGGTCTCGGCCGCTCCTGCCGACACCACCACTGTCGATACCACCGTCTCCGCCACCTTCACCATGGACAGCGTCCGCTACTGGATTGGCAACGGTCCCGACAGCGCCATGTTCGTCCTCCAGTTCGACGACGAGGACATCGCGCTGGCATGGGGTCTCCTCTTCGATGCCGACGAAGACTGGATAAGCATCAGCGACGCCATCGACACCGTGGCCACCCACGACTCACGCTTCACCTACAACGCCAGCCACCACGCCAGCGGCTTCACCATCATCAACACCGTGACCTACAACGACAGCACGCTCCACCTATCTTCGGACAACTACTCCGTCAACGCCGTGCAGTTCAACGGCACTTTTGTCGCCGGCGACGAGTATGAGGACTACTGGCTGGAGGAGAACGGCGACCGCATCGACATCTCCACGGGCGGCTACTTCAGCGTTAGCGACATCGTGGCCGTTGAGCCTCCCACCCACAGTCCCAGCACCCCCGACACCACCGTGGTCGACACCCTCTGCAGCACGGTCCAGACACTGCCCTACTCCATCGACTTCTCTGGCTATGTGGACAACAACCGGATCCGTCCTCACATGGCAGGGGCCATGAAACCCGACTGCTGGTCGCTCTTCGGCAACGGCACCACCCGCTATGCCAACGCCCCCGGCGACTCCTCATCCACCTATTTCGGTGGCATCGCCTACTCCACCAGCACCAACAGCTTCGGAGCCATCGAGGCCAACAACCCCTACCTCTCCCTTATCGCCAGCCAGCACTACACCGGCAGCAATCCCACCCATATTGCCGATGTCAACGCCGTCGGCACCCGCCGCTATGCTGTGCTCCCCGCCTTCGACCATTCCCTTTCACAGTCGGTGCTCTCCTTCGACCGCCGCACCAGCAATGCTGGCGCCCGCCTAGTGGTTGGCTACATCCTCACCGACACGGCCTCCTTTGTGGGACTCGACACCCTGGCGGCAGACAACCGTGTGCTCCATCACGACACCGTCGCCTTCGGCCAGCACACCGCCATGCCCGCCAATGCCCGCCTGACCCTCCTGTGGGAGGTCACCAGCAGCACCAGCAGTGTGACCGGCCCGGGCTACCGCTACTGCGGCATCGACAACCTCACCGTCACCCTCGCCGACACCACCACTCCGGCCGACACCACCGTAACGCCCACCGACCCTGTCGATGCCACCATCGCCTTCTCCGACATACTGTACTGGGTGGGCACCGGCAGCGACAGCGCCGTCTTCATCGTCAACTATGCCCAGCCCGACACGGCCTTTGCCTGGGGTTACCTCTTCAACGGCTCCACCACGGCCCAGACCATGGTCAGCGACATCGATGCCGCCGACCCACGCCTGACAGTCACCGGCTCGCCCTCCATGGGTGGCGACATCCACTTCGCTCTCGACAACGGCGACACCCTCGGCCTCTCGCCGGCAGGTGCCATGGGCTATAACTTCTGGTGGACCAACATCAATGGTGTCAGCGCCGGTGCTGGCACCGGCTCCACGCTCCACAACGGCGACGTCTTCAAGTATGGCGACCTCAACTCCGCCATCGGCTGGGACCCCCTGGGCACCTACTTCCTGCAGGAGGCCTGGGTGAAAGTCCCCACGCCGGTCTCTGTCCCCGACACCTCCGACACGCCTGAACCTCCCACCTATGTCGAGGCCACCATTGCCGACTCCAACATCCTCTTCTGGGTGGGCTCTGGCTCGCAGCAGGTGGTGATGGCCATCAACTGGGCCGACACTGCCCTGGCCTGGGGCTACCGCTTCGACAGCACCGCCACCGTGGCCGACATGATGGCCGACATCGCCGCCATCGATCCCCGCTTCAGCTACGTCGGCACCGGTTTCATCTCCGACATCCACTACATCGACACCGCCGCCGGCATGACCGACACCCTGCGCATCACCCCCGGCAACTACTGGACCAGCACCAAAAACGGCGTGTCCGACATGGGCATGGCGCAGCAGCTGACGGATGGCGACTACGAGAAATGGGCCGACCCTGCTGCCGGCATCGTCGTCGACAGCACCTACTGGGGCGATGATTGGGGCTGGGGCTACACCTATGTCTTCCCCATGACCATCCATCCCGTCACCGTGCCCGACACCACAAGCCACCACGGTCCTGTCGATCCTGAGCATGGGCCCTTCTGCGGCCCCGTCGGCTCCGAGGGCTGCAACGCCATTGCCGCCGACAGCAGCGCCATCGTGGCCTGGGCCACCGGCGTAACCGTCACCCGCGGTCCCCAGATGATTGGCAACCCCGATAGTCCTTTGGCCAGCTTCGGCAACGACACCTTGGCCATCGGCCCTGCCACCAACATCACCACCAATGCCGTCAGCCTCGGCGACGGCGGCTCGGCCCTCATCACCTTTGCCAACCCCATCCGCAATGGCGAAGGTCCCGACTTTGCCGTCTTCGAGAACTCGTACGACGACAACTTCCTCGAACTGGGCTTTGTCGAGGTGAGCACCGACGGCGAGCACTTCGTGCGCTTCCCTGCCACCAGCCTCACGCCGACGCATACCCAGACCAGCCCCTACGGAACCATCGACCCCACTATGATAAACAATCTGGCCGGTAAGTTCCGCATCGGCTACGGCACCCCCTTCGACCTGGCAGAACTCAGCGACAGCACCGGCATCAACCTCGACAGCATTGTCTACATCCGCATCGTCGACGTCGTCGGTACCATCGACCCGCAGTACGCCACCTACGATGCCTTCGGCCATATCGTCAACGACCCCTGGCCCACCAACTTCAACAGCTGCGGCTTCGACCTGACGGGTGTCGCCGTGCTGAACGAGTACGTGACGCCTCAGCCCATCGGCATCCAAGAGAACGAGGTGACCATCCAGTCTGTGTGGCCCAACCCCACTGCCGACCGTGTGAACGTGTCTGTCTCCAAGGCTGCCGATGCCCAACTGTTCGACCTCACGGGCCGACGCCTAGGCAACTACCGCCTCCAGCAAGGAGCCAACGTCATCGACTTCTCCAGACTTCCCGAAGGTGTCTATATGCTCCGCATCGAAAACACCGCCTGCAAGATTGTCCGGACACGCTGATGCGCACCTGCATACACCCCTATACAAAAAAAAGAAGCCTTCGGGCTTCTTTTTTTATGCCATGTGCCTATCAACAATCAGAAAAAAGGTGAACC
>CAMVMF010000088.1 GCA_947168515.1 uncultured Bacteroidales bacterium | reverse complement strand
ACAAATCTCTAGAACTATAAACTAAAAGGTTTATGGAGATTGGTTCCGCGTATCTGACGTATTTTCACGTATCTTTTATCCTCGTGATACGTGTGATCCGTGGATTTGACTCCGTTGACAAATCTCTAAAACTATAAACTAAAAAGTTTATGGAGATTAGATCCACGTATCTCACGTATTTTCACGTATCTTTTATCCTCGTGATACGTGTGATCCGTGGATTTTGTGTGCGAGGAGGGTGGGGAGACCCGCTCGTTAGGGGAGGCTGTGGGCGGCGGCGCTGCAGACCTGGATGCCCCGCCGGGGGAAATCAGTCTTCGGGCAGGTAGGCTTCGGGGCCGAAGAGTTCCTTGGCATAGGGGGTGAGGGGGATGTGTTTGGAGAGCCAGAAGATGGGCAGGACCACGGACTGTATGCCGCAGGCATAGGGGGCAATGGCGTAGAGCTGATAGACCAGGGTGATGGTGCTGCGCGTGCTGTCGATAAAGAAGTCGTCGGGCTGGGGGAGGGTTTCGGCCTGTTGGTACTCGTCGAAGAGGCTCTCGAGGACGGACTGGTTGGTGGTGAGGTCGTGGAGGGCCCGGACGATGACGGGTCCCAGCAGGGTGGTGTCGACGAGGTCGGAGAGATGGACGATGCGGCGGGTGTCGGCATCGACGGTGACATAGCGTGTGGCGTAGAGCCCATGGGCGGCATAGGCCGCGGAGGTCTCTTGGCTGATGACATAGGTAAGGAGGTTGCTGTCGGCAACGACGCGGCTCTCTAGCTTGGCGTAGTTGTACTGAAGGTGGGCCGGGAGGGTGTCGGCAGGATGTTTGTGGACGAGGGGGAGGTCGTCCTCGTAGAGCCAGCTGTTGTCTAACCACTGGTCGGCAGCGGCCTGGAAGGTGGTGGAGCTGCTGTCGCCAAAGGTGCAAAGAATCATTTCGCGCTCATCGTCGGCAGATAGGAAGCCGTCGGCAGGCCAGACAAGGGCATAGCTGTTGCAGACTCCGAGGGTGTCGTCGCCAGGCCATAGTTGCTCATCGGCAGTGAGAAGGAAAGTGCGGGAGCCCTGCAGGTTCTGGGTGAGGGCCGAGGGGTCGGCAGCATGGTTGCAGGAAGTAAGGGCCACGAGGGCCACAAGCATAGGGACAAAGAAGTATTTTTTCATGATAGACATAATTTTTTGGTTATCCGCAAATAACCGAGAAGACGAAGTCGCGTCTCTTCGAGACGCCTCTATGGGGTTGTATCCCATCCCCACACTGCGAAAATCGGAGATTTTCTTGTATGGGGTTATTGAGATTAAGCCTCTCCGAGGCTTCTTCGGTGCAATGCGGATAGTCATTTAATTTTTTGTTGTTAGAAACGCGGAAAGGACAATAATATTATTCTGCCCAGCACAAAAAAAGTGAGATGGGGGCAGGGCGATAGCAAAGGGGCCACCAAAGGCAGCCCCCTTACAGGTGATACAATATATCGGATGTCATCAGAGGCTCACCTTGCAGCTGAGATAGGCGTAGAGCGAGGTGGCGTTTTCGGGTGTAATGTGGTACTGAATGGCGGGCGATACGGCAACCATCTTGTTGACATGGAAGTCGACACCGGCGAAGACGTTCTGGCCATCGTTGGCATAGCGGAAAGCGGTGGCTAGGAGGTCGTTGTCGCTGGAGACACCGCGGTCGTAGCGGCAGAAGAGGTTGAGCTTGGGAGTGATCTTGCCCACGGCGTAGACGGAGAGGCCTGTGGCGTTGTTGCCCTTGACGAAGTCATGGGCAAAGCGCATGTTGTACTCGGCACCAATGCGGAAGTAGCGGTGGTCGTATCCGGCAAAGACATGGAGGTTCTTGCGGGCTACGTTGTTGACGGTGGTGTCGGGGCCGTTGAGGCGGGTGAGGGTGACAGCATTGGTGTCGTGGGTGAGGATGTCGCCATAGACACGGATGTCGAAATGCTCAAAGGGACGGATGTCGAAGCCGAGAGCATAGAGATAGTGATTGTCGAGCTGGATGCTGCGGAAGCCCTCGCCGTTGAGCATGCTGACATCGGCACTGAGCCAATGGCAGAAGTCGTACTTGACATTGAAGCCAAGGTCGGCAACTTGGCCGAAGCCATAGAGGTCGAACATGGAGCGGCCCACATAGCGCAGGCCCCAATATTTCTCGGAGAGCCAGGCATGAGAGGTGGGAATGATACCGGCGGTGGCGGTGAGACCATGGTCTTTGTACTGCACGTAGGCATTCTTGACAAAGACATGCTCGATGCCGTTGGTGGCAGCCTCGGCGGCGTCGAAGATGATGGTGGCGGTCCAATGGGGGTCGAACATATATTTATAGCCAAGATAGGCACGCTCCATCTGGAAACCGTTCTGGGTCCAGCCATCGGTGGTGTTGGTGGCACCGATGTGCTCGAAGAGCGTTACGATGGCCTGGCCGTGAGGACGGAAGGCTTTGTGCTGGCAATCACCATCCTGGTGGCTGCACTGATGCTGGCCTTGCTGGTGGCTGCACCCGCCTTGGTGGTTGCACTGGTGCTGGCCCTGCTGGTGGCCGCACTGATGCTGTCCTTGTTGGTCTTGCTGATGCTTGCATTCGGTAGCACCCGGCACGTGGTGGGGACAATTGCGAAAGGCCTGGTCATGACGATTCTGGTCCATTGTTTCCTGTTTGGGTTGGTCCTTCTGTTCGGGACGTTGCTGGGGCTGCTGGGCCATTGCCGTAGAGCAAAGGAAGGCCGCAGCGAGAGTTAATGCGATAAAGAATCTCTTCATAATAAGTTATTTATAATTATTTTTGTATTATTTTGTGCTGTAAAGATAGAAAAACTTTTAGAAGTGGAAAGAAAATCGACCCAGAAATAGGTATTTTTTAACGAAACGGAATGCGGAATGTCCATCAGTAAATACGATGTCAGAGGGGGTGTACCATACGTCAAATAGTCCAAATCTTCCTATCTCAAAAAAAAAACGTATTTTTGCATCCCCAAAGGGTCTTCCCTACCCCGGAGACAAACAGGGGTCGACTTCATGAACTGAGATATGATTGTCAGCAATAGCCACTACGATGCCACCCGGAGGCACAACTACGACAACGCTGCGACACCAAGCGCAAAGGAAGCCGACCCGGCACGGCCTGGCCAGGCAACGTCTCGAAGTATCGCCAGACGGCACCTCATTAGCCTGGTGACTGAAAGCCAGTCTGCCTATGGCGTTTCGGAGAAAAGCACCCTCAGGTAGGTGTCGGTTGCGAATAGCTTAACTGCCATGCAAGGCCCTGCACATTTTGCAAGTAAACGAAAAACGATATATGACGCATACTATCAAATATATACAGGCTGACGAGGCCGTACGACAAATCCACTCGGGCGACCACCTCTACTGGCCTTGCGTTGCCGCGGCCCCCGAGTTCCTCATCCAGGCCCTAGTGCGCCGTGCCGACCGCGGCGAACTCGCCGACATACACATCAGCCATTTTTATACCGAAGGCTATGCCGACTATGTGCTGCCGCAGTATAAGGGCATCTTCCAACTGGACTCTTTCTTTGTGGGAGCCAATGTCCGCAAGGCTACCCAAGAAGGTCAGGCCGACTATATACCTTGTTCGCTCAGCGAGTGTCCGCGCTTCATCACCAGTGGCACCATGGGATGCGATGTGGTCATGCTCACCGTCAGCGAACCCGACGAGAACGGATGCGTCTCTTTGGGCACTTCCGTCGACTACATGCCCGAAGCCATTGCCCGTGCCCGCGTAGTACTGGCCATCGTCAACAGCCGGATGCCCCACACCTATGGCGACGCCCTGCTGCAGCTAACCTCTGGTGGCCCTTCGGGCACCGCCATAGCCATCGCCGGACGCGAGGTGCCCGTCTTCTTTGTACGCCACGACCATCCCCTTGCCGAGGCTGGCCGCGCCCCACTCACCGCCATCGACACCGCCATCGGCCGCCATGCCGCCGCCCTCATCCCCGACGGTGCCACCCTGCAGATAGGTATCGGCAACATCCCTACCGCCGTCCTGGCCCAATTGGGCGATCACAAAGACCTAGGCGTGCACAGCGAGATGTTCACCGACGATGTCATCCCCCTCGTAGAAAAGGGCGTTATCAATGGCCGACTCAAAAAGACCGACCCCGGCAAGCTGGTGGCCATGTTCCTCAAGGGCAACCAACCCCTGTACGATTTCGTGGACCACAACCCGCAGGTGCTTATGAAAGACGTGGGCTACACCAACTCTCCCATGGTCATTGCCCAGAACCCTCGTGTGGTGGCCCTCAACTCCGCCATCGAGATAGACCTCACCGGACAGGTCTGCTCCGACTCCATCGGCAGCCGAATCTTCTCTGGCAGCGGCGGCCAGCTCGACTTCGTCATCGGGGCCACCTACAGCCCCGGCGGCACCCCCATCATTGCCATGGCTTCCCTCACCGCCAAAGGGCGCAGCAAGATCGTCCCCACCCTGACTCCCGGGGCCGGGGTGGTCACCCCGCGCACCCTCACCCAATGGGTGGTCACCGAGCACGGGGCCGTCAACCTCTACGGCCGCCCCCTGCGCGAACGCGCCCGCCTCCTCATATCCATTGCCGACCCATCGGTGCGCGAGAGCCTGCAGGCGGCAGCACACGACTTGTCGCTGATATAGCCCTCCCACGCACCCCGCGGCCCTTCCGACCCCTAGATACACTCTTATATTCAAAAATATAAACAAACAAATAAACATCCAATGAAAAAAATTGTCTTCCTCATCCTGGCAGCCCTCCTCACGCTGCCTCTGTCGGCCCAGAACAAAGCCACCAACAAAAGCAATGCCCTCACCACCAAAGCAGGCGAAGAGAAGGCGTACGCCAAAGTGTATGACGAAAAGCTCGACGCCATGGCCCAAATCGACCAGGCCGTGAAGCTGGCCTCCAGCACTGGCCGCAAGGTCATCTGCCAAGTAGGCGGCAACTGGTGCCCATGGTGTCTGCGCTTCGCCAATTTCATTACCGAGGACAAAGAGATTGCCGAACTCATCGAGAAACACTTCGTCTACATCCACGTCAACACCTCCAAGGACAACAAGAACAAGGAGGCCCTGATACGGTTGGGCAACCCCGGCCGCTTCGGCTACCCTGTCTTCGTCATCCTCAACCACGACGGCAGCGTCCTCCACATCCAGAACAGTGCCTACCTGGAAGAAGGCAAAGGCTACGACCGCAAGAAGGTATTGGACTTCTTCAAGAACTGGACAGACGAAGCCATCAAGGATATCCGCTAGGATGAAGCTCCTCTCCGCTCCCCTGCAAGGCCTGACCGACGTGCGTTTTCGGCGGCAGCACCACCTGCAATATGGTGGCATCGACGAATACTACGCCCCCTTTGCACGGCTGGAGCGGGGAAGGCTGCGGGACAAAGAGCGGCGCGACCTACTGCCCGAACGCAACCGAGGCATCCCCACCGCGGCGCAGGTGATAGCCAAAGACCGAGACGAATTTGCGCGCCTGTGCGACCTCCTGCAACGCATGGGGTGGGACAGGATAGACCTGAACATGGGATGCCCATTCCCCATGCAGTACCACAGCGGCCGGGGCAGCGGCCTTCTCCCCCACCCCGACCGGGTGGCGCTCATCCTCGACGAAATGCGGCAACGCCCCCAAGTCTCTTTCTCCATCAAAATGCGGCTGGGGCTGGAGGCCAAAGACGAGTGCATGCGGCTGCTACCCCTGCTCAACGAGGCCCCACTAACCTTGGTGACGATGCATCCTCGACTGGGGATACAACAGTACAAAGGGAGTGTCGACATGGAGGCCTTTGAATCTTTCTACGAAGGCTGCACAAAGCCTCTGGCCTACAATGGCGACATCCGGAGCACCGACGATATCACACGAACCGTCAAGCGCTACCCACGGCTGGAGGCCGTCATGATAGGCAGGACCTTGATAGACCATCCACAGTTGGCCCTCCTGTGGAAAAGCCTGCAGAAAGCCTCAAACAAGACGTAGCGGCAAGCGGTGAAAACAGGATCCACCGGAAGACACAAGAGCCCCCGAATACATATCCAGGAATCCGAATAACAACCACCTAGGACATATCACACAAGTTCAGCCATTTCGGTTCAGAACCATGCTGTTGCAAACAGCATATCCTTATACTCAATGGGTCTGGATGGCAAACCTAGACCAACGGTACGACATGGAACATCAGCAGGGGTCGGAGGCGCGGAGTCGAACATCCGCTGGGTCGAGATTATTGTTTCGGATTGAAAATCCTTATACTCAATGGGTCTGGATTGCAAATCCAGACCAACGGTACGGCATGGAACATCAGCAGGGTCGGAGGCGCGGAGTCGAACATCCGCTGGGTCGGGTCGGGCGCCCCCAACGGAACGGCACGAATATCCGCAGGGTCGGGATAGTACGGAACATCCGCAGGGTCTGGAGCTCCGCATCGGCATCACCGCCACCGCAAGCCACCGTCAGTAGCACCAAGCATCCAGCAGCACACATAACAATCAGTTTCTTAATCGATTTCATACATTCAGACTTTAACATTTGATGCTGCAAAATTACCACGCTTCCTCAGATTGCCGTTTAACATATATTAAAAAACGCTCCGACGATGCACATTTTGTTAATAATGTCGGCACTGCACAATAAATAAAGGAATGTATGCGTTATAGTGATTGAAATCTAAAAACAAATATATTATGGCAACATTGACAATATCCTACGACGGGCGCAACAAATTGGCTCGAAGCGTGGTGGATTTTATCCGCTCGCTCGATGTGTTCACCATCATCGAACAGCCTGCCACCAAAAGCAGCTACCAACTTTCGCAGGAGGACATCCGCGCTGGACGTGTGGAAACCTTCGCTTCATCAAGCGAAATGTTCCAGTCTTTAGGCATCTGAATATGTACACAATTCGAATGACCAAGACCTTCCGCCGCGACACTGAACGTTGTCGCAAGCGCGGATATGATATGGAACTGCTGTAAGCAGCCATCCGTCTGCTGGAGGCTGACGGTGCGTTGCCTCAGGAGTATCGCCCTCACAAACTGTCTGGCAACTATGCGGGCACGTGGGAGTGCCATATCAAGGGCGACTGGCTGATGCTCTGGGAGCAAAACGACACCGAGCTCACGCTTCTTTTCACGGGTACAGGCACACATTCTGATTTGTTTTGATATGAATCTTAACGCTCATAACTCACTGATTTCTACCACACCACAAATTGCACAAGTAATCGTCGGGAGGATTTCCTCTTTGTTTTTAATTCAATTGTCTGCGCCTGCCGCAATGCTGCGGCAGGGCGGGATTGGTTTGTAATTTCTAAAATAACGGGATTGGTTTGTAATTTTTAAAATAAATTGAATATGAAGAAACTCTTTTTGCTCGGCGCGATGGTGTGTAGCTTCTTTCTTGGCACAGTAGCACATGGCCAAGATGTGAATACCTGCAAACCGATAGCTGAGCGCATATTGACTGCCGCACAAAACCATACTCCTGATGGCATTGACGAATTGTTGGCTTCTGAATTCCATTATAACAACGTCAAACAGCCGACGGCTGCCAAGGTGCTGAAGCAAATTATTGCCCAAATGCCTGCTATGACTAGTTGGGAATTGACCGGCATTGAACAGGACAGCACGAGGCTGACGCTGCGTTACATCATAACGAAGCCCGACAGCACCACCTCGGAGGCAACAATCCTTTTTACGGCTGACAACCTGGTGCTTGAAGCCGATTTGCTGCAAGCAGATGTTTCTATTCGTAGTGCCACCCCAACGGCCAAAGTACAGCCCGAAGTGAGGATGGTGCGCGTCCCCGTGCATCGCTATGGCGGGCTGCCCATCGTGACCGTCACAATCGACGGCCAGCCGTGCAATATGTTCTTCGATGCAGGTGCCCCGGGTGTCATTCTCAACAGCAAGTATTTCGACCACAACATCGACGGCCAGGTGATGGGGAGCGGCGGTCGGGGTGCCGTCGGCACAGGTTCCGTCAGCGGTGTGCACCATGTGAAATTGATGGATATGGGCGGCGTTATGCTCAACGAGACGGACATCATGACATCGGACTTGAGCAATCTGGAGACCGTCGGCGTGGCGGTGCACGGCATTTTGGGGCAGAGTTTCTACAAAGATTTTGACGTGCTGTTCGACTTCAAGGCTGGCGAGATAGTGCTGCTAAGCCCGGACACCACATACCAATGGCTGCTGAACGAGGACTACCGCTGCCAAACGGTGAGCGGCGTGAAGAAAGGCCATCTGCTGGCCTTCGACTGCCAAGTGGGTGGCGTGCCCGTAGTGCTGGCATTCGACAGTGGAGCACAGACCAACCTGCTCGCCAGCGATTGGTCCCAACAGCATCCCTCCACGGTCAAGGGCCTCAAGAAAGACCATCTCACGGGCTATGGCGACGGACGGGCATCGATTACAAAAGGCAAAACCACCCTTACGCTCGGCGGTCGCAAGTTCAAGAAGCTGCAAACCGCTTTCTCCGACGTGTCTCACCTGCAAGAGAGCAAAGGCATAGACGGTCTCTTCGGCTGCGAGGTGCTTGCCAAGCAGAAGAT
>CAMVMF010000087.1 GCA_947168515.1 uncultured Bacteroidales bacterium | reverse complement strand
TGAGGGTCAGAGGCATGTAGGTGGTGTCCCCTGCTATGGGGTGGAACGCCTCGGGTGCTATGGTGGCTGTGACGAAAGGTCCATTGGGCGGGGCTACCGTCACCTGGCGGAAGGCGGTGCGGTGCTGTTGTGCGGAGGCTGCCAGTTCGTAGGTGCCGACAGGCAGTGAGTTGGGCAGCGTGAGGGTGACGGCTCCCGAGGCATCGGCTAAGCCCGAAGCTATCAGGGTATGGGTGGTGGTGTCGGTGAGTGCCACATAAGCGTAGGGTACAGTCAGCACCGGATATGATAGGGTGCCTTGCATGATGGTACTGGAGGCTGTCAGCACCATGGAGTCCGCTTGGGTGAGATAGGGCATCAACGAGGGGTCGCCCATCAGGCTGTATATCTCCCAGTAGTAGAGCTTGCGGCTGCTGGTGGAGGACTCCACGGCCATGTTGCCGGCCATCATCAGCGAACCCTGCGACATGGCCCACTGACCATAAGCCTCGCCGTGGGTATGGCAGAGTTTGTCGTAGCCGCCCGGGTTGGAGGCGTCGTAAGCCATCGACATGGTGGGACCGATGCTGCTGCTGTTGCGTAGCCCCACGGCCCAATAGAAGTCTTCGTACCAATAGGTGCTGTTGGTGCCGCCGATATAGCCTACCGCACCACAGTAGTTGCCCCGGCGCAAGAGGGCCTCACCAAAGCAGGTGCTCACCTCGAACTTGTTGGTCAGACAGCAGTTGCCTATCATTATACCGAATTTCTGAGTGTTGCTCATGTCGCCTATCTGGGTCACTGTCAGCTGCGGGGTACCCCAGCTGGTGGAGCTTCCGTGGGCCGAATAGTTAATCCAGCCGGCGCCCTGGTTGTAGAGGCCACGCACGGTGGCGGAGCTGGCCGACGAGCTCTGGCCCACAAACAGGTGTGTCGCATTGGGTACGATGGAGGTGTTGTTCTTGTAGTAGAAGATGGTGTCCCAGCCGTTAGCTCCGTTGACATAGTGGGTGATGGCATAGTCCATGGCGGGGTCGGCATGGGTGTAGCCATAGTCGCCCGAGGAGCCTCCATCCACCCCTGCCACCATCACGGCGCGGTCCAAAAAGGTTGGGTCGGCAAAGGTGTACTGTTCATACATCAGCGTCTTGTCTATCTGAGGTGTCAGTTGCGACACGTCCTGTGCCGAAAACCGCCCCACATAGCAGTCGGGAATGTTGTCGCCCGTTGTCCAGGTAACGTAATAGAGGTCGCTGATATGGCTGGAACTGGTAGTTCCCGTGAAGGCGGGTATCTGCGCCACGTCGCCCACTAGCAGCAGGTAGGTGGGGGCAGGGTTGGTGGCAGAGGCACTATTGTACTGCCCTTGCAAGTAGTTCTGGATAGAGGTGGTGGTGGAGCCTACGGTACTTTCGTCTGTGTATACGATGTCGGTAATGAAACCCTTGCGCCGTTTCCAAGTGACGAAATCGTCCAGTTGGCCGCGGAAGGAGCTGTGGGCCACAATCAGGTAGCGCACCGGGGCTGCGGTGCTGACGCTCTTGGGGTATAGGTCGTTGAGCGTCTGGGCCCCGCTGTGGAAGAGTGGTGAATGGTAGCGTTGGAAGTGCCTAAGGCTGCCCTGTACGTCGGCATCGGTGTAGTGTATAGTCACGGTGGCCTGTCGGCAGACGATTAGTTGCCCTTTGACGGGATTGTAGCGGATGGGGCTGATTTGTAGACGGGCCAGGTTGCGGTCGCGGGCTATGCCCACTTTTTCCACCAAGGCCAGTGGCATTTCGGTGAAAGCATCCAATTGGTAGGCCTTTTCGTTGATGACCAGCCGTGGGGGCGTGGTGTCCGACTTGCTTCGCGAGGGCTGCAGAGGGGCTATGGGGGCCGTTATGCCCAGGGAGGCCAAATCAATAGTGTCGTATAGGACCTCGGTGGTTGTCACCTGGCAATGCTCGTACATGGGTGCTTCAACCAGCTGTGAGAATGTGGGCAGGTTGGGGTCGCCAGCTGTCTGCGAACAAGTCATACCCTCCAGCGAAAGGGATACAAAGGACCTTCCGCCCATCTTTATAGGCTGGAAATGTACATCGCCACAGGAGAACTGCACCCGCAGCATCTCGTAGTTGTCCTCCAGTACTCTACAATTCTGTTGACCATGAGCCACCATTGGCAGCATCATGGCCACTATAATTACATAAATCAGTCGTTGCCTAAACATAAGTTCGATTAAAAAGCAGATATTAATGGTCTCCTAATAGAATTCCAATTGATTGTGAATGGTCATGTGGGTTGAAGGAGAGGCTTTTGCGCGAGTTGGCCGCAAGGTTTCTTTGGCATTGTTATGGTGTGCTGCAAGTGTTTTATACGGTACGTATAACTTGTTCTTGCAGCACACTCTCTCGCTTTCAGTTGACGTCTCTATTGATTGTTGCCAGTAACCAGGCGGTAGGTGTCCTCGGCTATGACGCGTTCCTCGTCGGTGGTGACCACCACCACTTTGACGCGGGAGGTGGGCGTGCTGAGGATGAAGTCCTCGCCCATCACGCCGTCGTTCTTGCTCATGTCGCACTCGATGCCCAGGAATTCCATGTTCTCCAGGATAGGACGGCGCATGAACCAGGCGTTCTCGCCGATGCCGCCGGTGAGCAACAGCAGGTCGCAGCCGTTCATGGCAGCCATATAGGCACCTATGTATTTCTTCACCCGGTAGGCAAAAGTATCGAAGGCATTGGTGGCGCGGATGTCGCCAGCCTGCTTGCCGGCATAGATGTCGCGCATATCCTGCTTGTCACCGCTAATGCCCAGCAGGCCGCTCTTCTTGTTCAGGATGGCGTTCATCTCGGCAGGGGTGAGGTTCTCTTTCTCCATCACGTACAGGATGGCGCCAGCGTCGACGTCGCCGCAGCGGCTGCCCATGATCAGCCCCTCTACGGGGGTCATGCCCAACGTGGTGTCTACCGACTTGCCGTGGTCCACGGCGCAGATGCTGGCTCCGCTGCCCAGGTGGCAGCTGATAATCTTCAGGTCGTTCCAATCGCGTCCGATTATTTTGGCGGCTTTCTCGGCCACAAAGCGGTGGCTGGTGCCGTGGAACCCATAGCGCCGTATGTCGTATTTCTCGGCCAGCTGGTAGGGCAGACCGTAGATGTAGGCTTTGGGAGGCATGGTGGAGTGGAATGCGGTGTCGAAGACGGCCACCTGGGGGATGCCGGGCAGGGCCTCCTCCATGGCGCGGATGCCGGAGAGGTTGCCGGGTATGTGCAGGGGGAAGGCGTCCTTGATGCTCTCGATGAGGCCGATGACCTTGTCGGTCACGATACAGCTCTCTTTGAAGATGCTGCCGCCAAAGACGATGCGGTTGCCTACGGCACTGATTTCTTTCAGCTCCTTGATGACACCGATCTCGGGGTCGGTCAGGGCTTTGAGAACAATCTTGATGCCTGCCGTGTGGTCGGGGATGGGCACCTGCTCGTAGTGTTTCTGTCCGTTGAACTTGTGGGTGAACTCACCCATGGCCAGGCCGATGCGCTCCAGCACACCTTTGGCCATCACTTCGGCATTATTATCCATGTCCACCAATTGGTATTTGATGGACGAACTTCCGCAATTGAGAACTAGAATCTTCATATTGTGTGTATTTTTATACCTTAATTATTTGATTATCCGCATTTTGCCATAATCCTTGGAGAATTGGGAATTGGGAATAGAGAATTGAGAATTGGCTTCCGCATCTGGATAATTCTCCCTTTTCCTTTCTTCATTCTCAAGTTCGAAGTGCCACGGAGAACGAAACGACCTTGCCTATGTGCCAATTGTGGACAATCATATATATTTATTTTAAAATGCAAAGATACACAAATATTTCGATAAAATGTTTTTTTTGCCTAGAAAATTTTATGTTACAAGTATATGTGGACTTATCAATTTGTCTAGTTTGCTACTCTTGGTTGCATGGAGATGCAATGAAAAATGCGCAGATTTGTGCGTTTCGTCTTTGGGAAAATGGATAGAATGGGCTTATAAAAGATGCCGTCAGGGAAAAAAACTTTAAAGGGACTTCGATAAATTGCCCCATAGAGTCAAACTCTCAATGATTCTGCAATCTCATTTTGGTGTATGCTAAGTAAATGCAGCTTGGTTTGCCAGGGTGAAGAATACATCCAGTGTATGTATTCGCTAGCGAAGCGGAGAATAATGCGCCCTCAAAACATATTTGCAGAAACCATTCTCAATTCCCAATTCTCAATTCCCCATTCTCCATTCTCAATTCTCAATTCTCAATTCTCCATTCTCAATTCTCAATTCTCAATTCTCAATTCTCAATTCTCAATTCTCCATTCTCCATTCCTATTTCAGTGGCTAATGCGTGAACGTGCAGATCAAAAGTCTGACATTTGAAATAATTTGCATATCTTTGCAAACTACAAAGGCAACATCTATTTTTGTGTAAAAACAATGGTTTTATGGCGAAACATGACAATTCAATAGAATCAAGAATCACGCAGATGGAGCAACGGCTCAACCGCGCCGAGGCCGCCATGCGGATGATGGACAACGCACTGGAGCAATATCTCTCAGCCCAAGGCGACTTGGAAATCCTCAATGCCTATCTGGGAAGTCCCGACTGGATAGCCGACCGCGAAGCTGACGAGGCCGGCCTGCTCAGCAGCGATTTGAAACGTGGAGTGCTCAGCGAGGATTCCATATGGAACCTGCTGGAAGACAACCGCGAGCTGCAAGAAAGGATGATCGATTCTTTTCAGCAGACAGGAAAGAAAGAAGCCTTCCGCCCGATGCGGAGGTTCAAACAGCAGATGACAGACCAGGAGTGTGTCGACCTTCTCCGATCAGCCCCTCGCGGTGTGCTTGGTGTGATAGGCGATGGCGGCTATCCTTATACTGTGCCACTCGATTTCCTCTACGACGATGGCTGCCTATATTTCCATTGCGCCAAGGAGGGACACAAGCTCGATGCCATACGCTCGTGCGACAAAGTCTCGTTCTGTGTCCTCGGTGAGGGCAAGAAAGAACCCGGCGACTGGTGGTATCATTTCGAGAGCGTCATCTGCTTTGGCCGCATCCGTGTCGTGGACGACCCTGCCTTGTCCGATGCCTTGTTGAGGAGGCTCGGCGCCAAATATTTCCCCCAGGGCTATAACCTTGAGGACGACATGCGCAAGAACGCCCCGCGTGCCCTAGTGCTAGAACTGCGGGTAGAGCACATGAGCGGCAAACATGTGCGAGAGAAGTAGCATTTTGCCCTCATCCGTCGCACCAATCCCCCACAGCGAAAGAACAAGCGCGGAAAAGAGTAGAGGTAGGAACAAGGGAAAGGCACTCTCTGCAACTTGATTTCCAACCAATAGCCCAACGTTCATCCAGATAACTTTCGAAGACCTCTTGTCGACAATGCTGGCGGCTTCCTACAGAGATGTCTCGCTAGTCCGTTTGCACCGACTTCCCGCTCAGAAATTAAATTTTGCCATTCCGCGAAATCTTCGTACCTTTGCATTTTCAAATATTATCACACATGGATGAGTTGGAGGATAATATCAAAAAACTAATACAATTAGAGCAAGCTGAAGTTGATCAGAGTTCTGCATTGCTTCAGGAATTGATGAGTCAAGGTGTACAGAACATAGACGAACTCGACCATGTGGCAGACCGCTTGTTGGACACAATGTTAGGTATTACCGGTGCAGGAGAGGATGTCTATCGCCAATATCTCGATTATATCGAGACATTCGATCCTGTTGAAGCAAAAGAACGTAAAGACGACCTCGAATACGATATGGGGTACAAGACGCACGTGCTTTACGCAGCAGCCTTATTGTGTCAACAAGAACTGAATGGGTATATTTCCATTGGCGGGAAGCCGTCGTTTGATGTTGTCCTGCAGCAGTATATACCCAAAGTATTTGATGTAAAGAAAAAGACTGCCTCATTTCTCTTTTTCGCTCATTTAGGAAACCGCCGCTCTGTCGATGATTTGATGCGTATGTTGCAGACCATTACTGAAGAAACGGAATATGTACTTGCGCATGTTGATGAGTTTGGGGACTTGATGAACTTTCCGAGAGAAAACTACCACCCGCTCCGCGATGATGAATGGCAGTTAATTAGATACATTGTGGAACATAATTTAGAAGTGTACAATACACGTTCGGACCAATACAAAGAAATGGTGCGCAATGTGTTTGGTACCAGTTTCGATTAAAGGAATTTGTTATAATGGCATGAGTGAAGAAATTGTCAATATCCAATAATCGCCTATATGAGCTACCACTACGATTGACTTTTTCGATATGTGCAATATAATGGAACTGTACTAAATAAAACGTAAAGAATATGAATAACAAAGAACCCGGATACGTTTATATACTGACCAACCCTAGTTTTCGTGAGGATTGGGTAAAGATTGGCAAGAGTTCGCGTCCTGTGGATGTGAGAAGCAAAGAACTCGACAACACGGCTGTTCCCTTGCCATTCGAGATATTCGCCACAATGAAGACGGTGAAGTATAATGAGGTGGAGAAGTTGGTTCATAAGACCATAGACCGTCTTACCGACTTGCGCATCCGTCAGAATCGTGAGTTCTTCAATGTCGCACCACAGGTGGCCCTCGACATCTTCCATGATATAGCGCGTACAGTTGACGATGCCGAAGTTACTCTTTATGAAGACAACAAGCCAATCGTGGAAAGCGAGCGCAAAGAACCTACCAAGCGTGAAGTAAAACGTCCACGCTTCAAGTTTTCTATGTGTGGTATCAAGATTGGTGAACAGGTTACATTCGATCCAACTGGGATAATTGTAAAGGTTGCCTCAGATGACAGCATTGAATACGAAGGCCGCATTTACAAGCTATCGCCTTTCGTCGGCACGTTCATGCCAGAAGAACTCCGAAACACGTCAGGTGCATATCAAGGCTCAAAGTATTTCTCCTATCACGGGAAAGTACTGGATGAAATTAGAAAAGAGAAAGAAACGACAGATTGATCTGTTTTAGGAGTTGCCACACATGAAAGACTCCCCAACTCCCTGTATCGCAACTCCAACTTCCGCTACCGAACACGAAATAAGAACGTTCTCGTTAAGTTAAGATCAGAGGACTGCCTACGTAGTGTTTGTTCCATGCCGAAACGAGATGACGACTGTTACAGGGACGGTGAACTCCAAAGAATAAATGTTGAAAGTATGGCATACAGAACGGGCGAATGAGTGGTTTATGGGTTTGATACTTTTTTTGCAAAAAATACAATAAAAAGAGCGTATGGCGCACCAAATTATATGAAAACAAGGAAGAAAATAGATGTGGCATTGGTATATGACTTCGACGGGACCCTGTCGCCCGGTAATATGCAGGAGTTTGGCTTTGTGCAAGCTATCGGCAAAGATTCTGCCGACTTCTGGCGGAAGAACCACGAAATGGCCACCCAAAATGATGCAAGCGAAATACTTTGCTACATGTACCTCATGTTGCAGGAGGCTAAGGCCAACAGCATATCGCTGAAACGAAACTCGTTCCGAAAGTTCGGCACTCAAATTGAACTGTTTGAGGGTGTAGAGAAGTGGTTCGACCTTGTCAACCAATATGGAAACGAGAAGAACATCAACATTAAGCATTACATCAACTCTTCCGGCTTAAAGGAGATGATAGAGGGTACTAAGATTGCCCGGCAGTTCGAGAACATCTACGCCTGCTCGTTCCTCTACGATGTGGACGGTGTGGCCTATTGGCCAGCCGTGGCAGTGGACTATACGACCAAGACGCAGTTCCTCTTCAAAATCAACAAGGGCATCAAAGAAATCTACGACAACCAAAAGATTAATGAGTTCGTGGCCAAGGAAGACCGGGTCATTCCCTTTGAGCGAATGATTTACTTTGGCGATGGCGAGACCGACATCCCCTGCATGAAGATGGTAAAGGAACATGGTGGGCATTCCATTGCTGTCTACGACCCAAGCAACCCCGGCAAGAGGGCAACGGCTCAGAAACTGATAGCCGAACACCGCGTGAATTTCGTCTGCAAGGCAGATTACCAGGAGAACTCCGAGATGCACACCACGGTGAAACGGATTCTCGACAAGATACGTGCCGACTACGACTTCCAGCAGCTCCTCCTGTCGCATCAAAACAAAAAAGTCCATTGAGTATTTGTACTAAGGTAAAAACTAAAAGGGTGTGCGGGGTCGAGAATTGAGAATTGAGAATTGAGAATTGAGAATTGGGAATGGCTTCCGCAAATATGTTTTGAGAGCACATTTTTCTCCGCTGCGCTATTATTTAAACTTTCTGACAGATATGATGTATATAGGGGACTTCTATAGATTGCTTCAGGGGGGCACTATCGTTGTAGGACAAGAGCGCAAAGGAAGCGTGCTGACTTTGCCGTGTTCAAGCAACGTGTTTTACGGCCCCACTCATGTTTGAGGGGAAACAAGCAAATACATCTCAGCGTGCCGAAGACACGCGATCTTCCCAAAAGTATCAGTATAAAATAAACACAGAGACCTCTTAAAATTATTATAGTATGATTCCAAGAAAACCATGGATGATGGCCGCCATCCTGACAATTAGCG
>CAMVMF010000086.1 GCA_947168515.1 uncultured Bacteroidales bacterium | reverse complement strand
ATGAAGACGCTGTACCTCGCCGAGCAAAAGACCATGTTCACAGTAATGGGAATGATGGGTAGGCCTATCGTCTCCAGTCGTGCATTTGACCCTGACACGATGGAAGTGCCGCTTTTCGACGTGGCCGACTGCATCGAAGTTGTTGCAGGACACAGTTGCATCCGCGTGAGTTACGAGGGCGGAAACGCAATGGTGAGCGAACAGAGTATCGTCTGGCTCGACACCTCATACCACATCCCCTTTCACTACGGCCTTGACGACGAGATCCCCTACGGGTTGCCAGTGCGCACGGAGACGAAGATGAACATGAAAGGACAGAGAATGGAGACGCAGAGCGAACTGGTCTCTGTGGTAGCAGGAGGCGTGGAGGATGCGATGTTTGTCGTGCCGGGAACAGAGGGGGCGGTATGGATGACCCTCGATGCTGACGGAAACCCCACATGGAGCGGCGACACAACGGGACTCTATGCTCCAATCCATTCAGAACTGATTGAGGAAGTGGATTCGACGGGGTTCTGCAGAGCAATCGCCAACGGAAAAACCGTCTGTATGTTTACTGCCGTTTGGTGCGGTCCTTGCCGTCTGATGTATCCACGGCTTGAGGCTGTGGCCAAACAACTCGGCAAAGGCTACCGCTTCATCAAGGTGGATATCGACCGTTGCTCCACAATTGCACGTGAGTACGGCTGCATGACCATCCCCGTCGTCATCCTATTCGAGAACGGTAAAGAGCAGCGTCGCATTACCTCGGCTGCCTACAGCGGGGACGACATTCTACGTTTTCTAGAGCAGTAACACATTTAAGAACTCAAAATCACCGCCACGGCAAGCGTCTTGTTCGCCTGCTGTGGCTTTCTTTTTATGGTCTTGCTGGCGATTCGATGCATAATATGAAATTTTCCTTGGATCTAATTCCGGCCTCCAGGCCTATTGTTTCATTTAAATTTTCATTATTATGCATATGATTATCCGCAATGGTCCGAAAAAGCCTCGGAGAGGCTTAATCTCAATAACGTTGCGAAAGGTTGAGCGCAAAGAAAGCTTGCTTGCTTTGCCGAGACCTAGCAACGTCTCGCAGAAACCCCATACAAGAAAATCTCCGATTTTCGCAGTGTGGGGATTGGAATCAACCCCATAAGTGCGTCTCGGAGTGAAGAAAACATCCAGTGAATGTTTTCGATAGCGAAGCGGAGAATTCATATTTCGGACGATAGCGGATAATCATTTTGGCAATTACTTATCTCGGTTCAGTACATTGCTTTTGCGGATTGAAAATCCTTATACTCAATGGGTCTGGATTGCAAATCCAGACCAACGGCACGACACGAACATCCGTTGGGTCGGACCAGTGGCACGGCATGGAACATCCACTGGGTCGGGAATGGGCATCAGTGCTCAGTGAACATCCGCTGGGTCGGGACCCTTTTTAGGACGAATGTGGGTAATTATTCCCAAAGGGTAAAATATATCATTTAATACACATGGTTCTGCACAAGATTGAAAGAACAAAACAGATATTTCAATTTGGCAAAGATTGTCAACCCATGAGACTATTGAATCGGACATCTCTTTTTCAAGATTATAATCAATATAAAAGGCATAATCTTGGTTCTTATACACAAAATAAAGCATAGAGATTGGTTGTTCTCGATGAAAACAACTGGTATCTACCCATGTGGATCTCATTATTTCAATTGGCGTTCCTACAATGTTTATTAAGCAGAGACCATCCTCAAAATGTAATTCATTATACAGAAGTTCCTTACTTTGTGCATAGCATAGTGGCATTAAAATCACAAAAAAAACTTTAATTATATATTTTTTTATTTCTCCCATGATTATCAATATCTGTTTTTCTTTTTTCTGGTAGTTGGTCTGACTTGAGAAATGGTATATGGTACATAGCGATTGCTTGGTCTAGGCATTTCCCCATACAATCGTCCATCTTCCTTAAGGTAAATTCTATTCATTTCGCTAGTGCCTTCTTCTGTCTCATGACGAGCATTGTCATATACAATAAAATAGTTACCATTCTCGTCATTGCCTTGACCTACTATAACCAAGAAATGGTCAGTAGTTCCTTCGTTTATGTTTTGAGGGACACCTTCGTCAACACCAATCATTACAGGTATTCCTTGTTCTAATTGCCCTTGAATATATGAAATAGCCTTTGCTGTTTGCTCTATATTGATACCTGAACCCTCTTGATATGGATACATATTATTTATTGAATCAGATCCTGTAGCAACACAACCTACAATTTCCAATTGTTTTCTTGTATATTCATTACAATTGGGTTCGTTCCCAGCGTTCATTTTCATAATATCTTCTCGATATGGACTTCGCTTCCATCCGACAAATAGTTTTTTTGGGATGACGGGATCTATTGTTTTCCATTTTGTAGGAGGATCATCCACATCACAACCATCGGGATCAATCAGCTTAATGGGGTTCCACACACAGTAGGCATAAGGAGAAATGTCGGGGTACTTGTCTGCCATCGGGTCGACACTGAGCCACATCGCCATCAGTTCGTGATCCATATACCTTGCACCGAAATAGCCGTAGCCTGTCTCACCATCGCGCTCTTTGCCCGTGAAAGAGCAGTTGTCTTGTATGCCGTTTTTAGTCATCATCAGTGGGATAACGTAGATGTGGCTGTTTTATTGCCACACGCGCTATTTTGGTTCAGCTCATTGTTTTTGCGGATTGCAAATCCTTATACTCAATGGGTCTGGATTGCAAATCCAGACCAACGGCACGCAGCCGAACATCCGCAGGGTCGGTACAACTGCCTCAACAGGAACATCCGCTGGGTCGGGAAAATAATGTAAATTTCCATATAGTCAAATGGTACTCAATAGAAGAAGATGCCTAACAAAGGCATCTTCTTCAGATATATTCATTATTGGTGACTATTCCGCTGATTCTATCTTTTCTTTGACTAGTTTGTTGAAAGCTTCATCTTCTCCAATCAACTGTCGGACAAGCTTGAATACCATTGTGCAAGGATTATGTTTGGCAAATTTAGTGTCTGTGAAGGTCAGGCTTTGCGCCTCTGCCCATTTGATGGCATTGTCCTGTGACCCGTATTTCTGCAAGATATCCAATGTGTCTGTGGCATTCTTCTCATATTGGTAGGGCTTTCGGCCTCTATATTGCACAGACCTGTTTACTGCTTCCGATATGCTCTTTTTGTATTCTGTTCGCGACATTGCTGTCACCCTGTTGTGAAAATGGTACAAATACCACAATTCGAAAGCCTCGTTACTCCAGGCACATTCAATACCGTTGCTTTTCGCCTTGCGTATGGCAGCATTGAACGAATTGTCAGTAAAACTGTCTTTGTCAAACACTGCCCACACACTGTCATATTTGGGAGATGCTTTGGCTTGTAGTTCAATGGCCTTGTCCACCACTTGAACTGTGTTTGCTCCTTCACCCTGAATGGTCAATTCATAAACCAACCCTGCCCCGTACTTCCTTTCAATCGACCTGAAATAATTGGGCTCCGTGGCTATTCCCTCACATACTATCAATATGCGGTATCTTATCTTCTTCGGAGCGCGTTTTTTGCTCCTCGAAGAATATTGCCGCAGTAATTTTGAATCAATGGTTATTCTTTTGGCACTCATACAATGGCTTTTTAATCGTTAATGATATAGGGTATGGCCCCATAGCGACCGGCAATGTAGTTCTTCTCGTAGTTGCTGTCATTCCGGGGTTTCGTGCCGTCTGCAAATTGTATGTCCATCATGCTGTACAGGTCTGTCTGTTCCTGACTGTCTTTTTCCGTGAACCATATTTGGTCACGTCTGAGAAGATGCGACGAGAGCAGATTTGTATCGTGTGTAGTGAAGATCAGTTGCGCCTTGTTTGGATTATGCTTCGGATTGTTAAATAACATAATCAACTGTTGTGAAATCAGTGGATGCATCTTGGCATCTAACTCATCGACAAACAAAACAGACCCCCTTTGGAGTGTGTCAAATATTGGCCCAGACATATCAAAAAGTTTCCTCGTACCGTCGGATTCCCTTTCCTCAAATGGGAAAACTCTCTCGTCACAGACAAGCCCTGATTCCCCATAAACATTATGGGTGGATTCTATTATTATTGACCTTGACAACCTGCGTTCTCTTGCTTGTGGTGACAGTCTTTCGGGTATATGCGACTCTTCTTCTTTTTTTCTTGCAGTCAGGTCACTGAACCCCAATTGTAACTTTTTGAAAAGTTGCAACGCGCGGTGACTCTCTTCCGTCCTTTCAAGGAAACTTGTCTTGGTAAATGCACGGTATTTTTCATTATTTATGCCCGAAACAACATTGCAGTCTGACTGAAACCACGACATTACCGACTTTGATATAGGACCGCCCAACTGAGCACATAGCGAAAGAAACAGACGATTGTCATTTATGTTTTCTATCTTTACATCACCCTCACTGAAGTTATCATCAAAGCCAATTCCTTCGTCATTCCTCACAAACAAGGCCACTTCTTTTTTCCCACTACCTGAGAATAGCCACTCTTTTTCAATCTTGTATTGCGTGTACTCGAATCCATATCGGTATTGCTTGTTGTTGTGTGTAAAAACAATCTCGAACAAGGTTGGTTCTTTCTCTGATTTTTCGTGCAGCAAAAATGGGTCGTAATATAATTTGTCACCGTCATTGAGCTGCACGGAGTCAATGACGCATCCTGTCATAGTGTCAATGGCACGGATGAGATTGGTTTTGCCACTCGAATTTGCCCCATAGATGGCAGATGTCAGCGAGTATTTCTTTCTCGAATGACTTGCCAGGTACGAATCGTGGGCTTCTTTTATCCCTTGTGCTTGCAAAGAAAAGGTCTTTGGCTCATAAAACGACCGGTAATTTCCAACTGTAAATTCAAGTATCATAATATTTTACATTGAAATTATCATAATAATTTATAATGCAAATATACGAATTGTTTTTTAATCTTATATATAATTTGAGAAAAAACCTCAAAATTTATTATACATAAATGTATGCTGAGGTCTATTGCTTATGTATCAATGTTTTCATTTTGCTATAATAACCCGACCCAGCGGATGTTCGTTCCGACCCACCCGACCCAGCAGATGTTCGGTGCCGTGCCGTTGGTCTTCCGATCCAGCGGATGTTCGACATCCCGACCCGACCCAACGGATGTTCGGTGCCGTGCCGTTAGTCTGGATTTGCAATCAGGTGCGATAGGACTTTGCGGATAGTCTGCTGCTGTACATCCGCAGGAAGATGAAATATGGTCAATCACCAGTGGGCTGCCCCCCACTGTTCCGGACAACAAACATGGTTTCCCCATCCCCACCTTCTTCTATATCTCCGTAATCGTATTCTTCATAGTCCACCGTGATCACGGCACCTTTATTCTTTTTCTTTGTTTTGGCATTGTGCTTTTTGTTCGTACCTTTTCTTGGCATCGAGCAGTGTGTCTATTATCTGTTTTGAGTAGCCATGATAGACCAAGTCGTGGTTGGGCGCAAAGAGGTAATAGGTGGGGGTCATTCGGGTGTCCAAAAAATGTAGTCCGCGGGCGGCATACATAATATCGTGTGCATGAAAACGGTTGGCGTAACCAATGAACTTCTGCGTGACACCACCTTCGTTATTGATGCAAAACAACTGTATTCCATTATGCTCTAGCCGGCGGTAGCCTAGGGAGTCTTTCTCTTGCTGCAGTTGGGTCCAGAAACTTGCGCAAGGCCTGCAGCCGTAAATCCAGAAATCAAGCAGTATCCATCCTTTCGCATCGGCTAGTCGGACGGTATCGCCTAGCGTATTAACCAAGGGGAAATGCAGCACCTCGTCACTCAACAAAGTGTCGCTGCCACCCCATCCAATTACCGATGGTGCATCTTCTACGGTGAAATCGTACTTGGCATAATTGCTATATAGCAGATTATGTATTATGTACTTAGTAGAATCCAGATTATTCTTTTTGGCAGTTTGGATATTCTTGAATTCGAACCATGGCTTAGGCTCGGTCTCGAAGATTAATTTTCGGACTCTCGCTTGCGCCATTTTCGGATTCGCGGTCGCTGTTTTTGGTAGCGGAGCAACCGCTGGGGGTTGCTTTCTCCACTACGTTATCGAAGGTCTCCACTGGAGGCATTCTTCACTTGTTGATGTGGAGGAATCCTTGAGAGGTGCCTCGGCGCGCGAGTTCGGCGCGGATGAGGCGAGACAGCTCGCTGCCTTTGACGTGGGAGCCGTCGGGGTGTCGCCAGCTGCGGGCAGGGTCCGCCAACAGGCTGGGAGGCACACTGGCCGCAAACCGTTCTACCACGATGTCGGGCCGCAGTCGCTCCAAGAAGTCGCATACCAGCGTTATGTACTGTTCCAATTGGAAGGGAGGAGGTAGGCTCCCGGGGTGACAGAGGTATTGGCGACCCATTTGCGACCCTTTGAGTACCTGTAGTTGGTGCAATTTGAGGGTGGTAAGGGGCAGCAGGGAGAGCAGTGAGGCTTCCTCCACCATCTCCTGGAGGCTTTCGCCGGGCAGGCCTAGGATGAGGTGGCCGCCGCAGGCGATGCCACGCCGGGCGGTGGCCTGTATGGCATGGCAGGTGCAGGCGTAGTCGTGCCCCCGTCCGATGGATGCCAAGGTGCGGTCGTAGCAGCTTTCGATGCCGTACTCCACCATGACGTAGTGTTGTTTGGACAGGGAGGCTAGGTAGTCCAGTTTCTCCTCGTCCACACAGTCGGGGCGGGTGCCGATGACCAGTCCGGACACCAAGGGGTGGGCGAGGGCCTCCTCATAGCGCATACGCAAGATGTCCAACGGGGCATAGGTGTTGCTGTAGCTTTGGAAATAGGCCAAATAGCCCGTCGCCGAACGGCGGCGGGAGGCGTGGAAGCGGATGCCGTCGTCAATCTGCTGTGTGATGGACTTTCCCCCACGGCAGTAGGCGGGGCTGAAGGCCTCGCCACAGCAGTAGGAGCAGCCCTCGGTGCCCAGGGTGCCGTCGCGGTTGGGGCAGCTGAAGCCGCCGTCGATGGTCAGCTTCAGCATCGGACGGCCAAAAAGGCGGCGGCAGTAGTCGGCGTATGATCCCATATCGAGTAAGATTGTGCAATTAATTAACTGCTAATTCATTTTTTTATTGTATCTTTGCAGTCTCAAAAATATTGTGTGCCACATGAACATCTATCTCATTGCTATAGCCATACTGCCAGTGCTGATTTTGGCCTTTGCGGTCTACCGTCAGGACAAGTTCAACAAGGAGCCCTTTGGCCTGCTGGTCAAATGTTTTTTCTTCGGAGCCCTCTCCATCCTCCCTGCGGCTCTGCTGGAGAATGTGTTGAGCCAATTCAACCCTGGAGGGCCCATCCTGAGCGGGGTGTACACGGGATATGTGGTGGCAGGCTGCTGCGAGGAGCTGTTCAAACTGCTCATGCTGGCCTGGGCCGTGTGGCGAAGCAGGGAGTTTGACGAATATTTCGACGGCATCGTCTATTCTTGTTTTGTGGCCTTGGGCTTTGCCTGTTTCGAGAACATCAGCTACATCTATGGCCAGGATAGTTTTCTCAGCGCCATGTACACGGGGTCGGTGCGGGCCGTGCTGTCTGTGCCTGGACACTTCCTCTTCGGCGTCATGATGGGTTATTACTTTGCTTTGGCCAAGTTCGCCTCGGGCCTGCGGGGCAAATATCTGCTGCTGGCCTTTCTGGTGCCCATGCTCCTGCATGGCACTTTCGACGCCCTGCTGATGGTGCCAGAGAGCATGGGGGCGGATGGCACGATAGTGTCCGGTGTCCTTTTTGTGGTGCTTATCTTCTTCGACATCAAGATGTGGAAGTGGGGTGTGCGCCGCATCCGTCATCTGCAGGACCTCTCGCAGCAGCAGAATTTCGACCGCACGAACCCCTTCGACGGCTTTACGTGGCACTTCTGATGGGAGTTGGGAGTTGGGAGTTGAGAATTGAGAATTGAGAGTTGAGAGTTGGGAGTTGAGAGTTGAGAGTTGAGAGTTGAGAATTGAGAGTTGAGAGTTGAGAATTGAGAATTGGGAATTGAGAATTAGTAATAAGGTAAAAACTAAAAGCTCACCCTACCCTATATGAAAATACATAGAAAAATAAAAAAAGAGGCCCATATCAAGACCCGTTGGCGCGTTGCCGTTGGCCAACTGCAAATTGTTGTGCGCGATGTTGTGTATGGCCCTAAGAAAAAAGCTGAGGCGGAGTCTAGCCGCCTCTTTTATGAGGCCTACTGGCGCGACGAAGAGCCTGAAGAACAGGTGCGTCTGTATTCCGAGGCCTTGCTTCTCACCCCGCGCGACGCCCAGACGTATCTGAACCGCGGCGTTGCCTACGATGCCATGGGCCAGATGGATAATGCCTTAGCCGACTTCGAGCATGCCATACGGCTGAAGCCCAAACTGGCCGAGGGCTACAACAATCGAGGCTATCTCCGCTACAAACAAGGCCTCTACGCCCAGGCCATACCCGATTTTGACCGTGCCCTGCAGCTCAATCCCGACTACGCTCAGGCCTACTGCAGCCGCGCCAGTGCCTACGGCATGCTAGGCCGACACGAGCAGGCCCTGGCCGACATCGAGCGGGCCATCGAGGCCGACCCCGACTTCCTGCTCGCCTACGTCAACCGCGCCGCCTACAATCTCAATATGAACCACGTCGCTGAGGCTGAGCAGGAGCTGCGTTGGGTGCTGGAGCAGTGCCCCGACGAAAATGAACGCGAGCTGGCAGAGAAGTACTTGGCTATATGTGACGAGAGCCGCCGGCAACAGGTTGGAAATGCCGACAGGAGCGATGCCGAACTGTAATGAGAATTGAGAATTGAGAATTGAGAATTGAGAGTTGAGAATTGAGAGTTGAGAGTTGGGAATTGAGAGTTGAGAGTTGGGAGTTGAGAGTTGGGAGTTGGGAATTGAGAGTTGAGAATTGAGAGTTGAGAGTTGAGAATTAAGAGTTGAGAATTGAGAGTTGAGAGTTGAGAGTTGGGAATTGAGAGTTGAGAGTTG
>CAMVMF010000085.1 GCA_947168515.1 uncultured Bacteroidales bacterium | reverse complement strand
TTACCAGCTGTCATGCTACTATCACGGCACTGCGCCATAGGCTTGTACCGTGTTATGCATATCGCGTCCCTGTCGGGACGCCCTATAGTCTGTCATGCCGCTATCACGGCACTGCGCCATAGGCTTGTACCGTGTTATGCATATCGCGTCCCTGTCGGGACGCCCTACCGATTGTCATGCTGCCATCACGGCACTGCGCCATAGGCTTGTACAGTGTTACGCATATCGCGTCCCTGTCGGGACGCCCTCCCAGCTGTCATGCTACTATCACGGCACTGCGCCATTGGCTTGTACAGTGTTACGCATATCGCGTCCCTATCGGGATGCCTTACCAGCTGTCATACTGGCATCATGTCCCGTCCCGATAGGGACGAGACTTTGCATAACACGGTACAAGAGGACGGAGTCCTCGCAGTGCCGTGAGAAGACAACCGCTAGACCGGCGTCCCGACAGGGACGCGACACAAAACGAATAAACCCACCTAAAGAGAATGTGATGGCTCTTCAATCCTTCTTCGGTCTCTCGGCGTTTCAGACAATAAAGGAAGTGATAATCCTGAGGTCAGCATTAGGAAAGCATAAAGACGCGTAAAGAATAGTATTATTCTTTACCAAACAGGCTCTTTTAGAGAGAGAACTAGTCTTTATGGATGATTAGTTTATGTCCATCTATTGTCACTTTGCCGAGTTTTTCAATGGCAGATTGTCCTAATAATAACGGTGCGTTTTGCTGATCTTTGATAGATGCTCTAACATTATACAAATGCAACCCGCCAATCTCCACATCTCTAATATTCACAACAAGAACGTCATGAGTACTCCCATCAGCAATCATAGATGTTCCATATCCTAAGAAATCTTCATCCGTGAGCAATCCCAAATTCTTCAACCTCTCTGCAAAATCAGAAGAGAGGCTAATCAATCCAGCACCTGTATCAAAAACGAAATCAGCCTTTTCCCCATTAATCTTACAAGGGACGTAATAAATGGAATTCCGTTTATCCATAATAATAGTAATCGTGTTGCCATTCGTCACATACGGTTGTTGAACACCATACTGATTCTCATAAGCAATTAATTTTTTAAGTGTAGCCAATAATTCAACTGCTTCCTCATCACCATTTTCTGTTGCTTTCCCCATCCAATAGAGAGCCAAATCATTATTCTTCTGAGTACCCATACCCTCATAATATGCCATGCCCAACCTTGCTTGTCCTATTGGTACACCTTTCTCTGCCGCACGTTTATATAGCGAAAAGGCCTTCTTCTCATCCTTTTCTACCACAATACCCATTTCATAAAAGAAGCCAACACTTGCCATTCCGGCAGGATCCTCCTTGTCTGCGGCTTTCTTATACCATGAAAAAGCTTTCTGAAAGTCAGTAGTTGTTCCTAAACCATTTTCATAGTAATACCCAACAAAATACTCTTCAGATCCATCAGATTCTGTTTCGATGGCTTTCAAGAACCACTTAAGAGCCTCAGAATATAATTCCATATCGTCATATACGAGTGCGAGTATGCCGAATGCTCGGGAGTAATCATTATCCGCGGCT
The DNA here is from genome assembly GCA_947168515.1 of uncultured Bacteroidales bacterium. Classification (GTDB taxonomy): domain Bacteria; phylum Bacteroidota; class Bacteroidia; order Bacteroidales; family P3; genus Colimorpha. The sequence goes on along the minus strand of CAMVMF010000085.1, from coordinate 7,653 downwards.
TTTTTAAGCCAATACAAGGCTTTCGCATTATCTTTTACAACATTAATACCATAAAAATATGCTTCGCCTAAATAATGCTGAGCAAAAACATCTCCTTGTTCTGCAGCCTTTGAATACCACTCGACCGCTTTGGTATAATTTTGTTCAACCCCTTCTCCATTCTGGTACATTGTTCCAATATTGTATGACGCACTCTCATCACCAAGCTTCGCAGCTTTCATCCACCATTCAAATGCCCTTGTGTAATTCTTTTGTACACCTTGACCCGTGTAATACATAAGACCTATATGGGATTGTGCGCTATGATCATTTTGTTCAGCAGCCTTTAAGTACCATTCCATTGCCTTTGAATAGTTTTGTTCAAGACCCAAATCACCACGCCTATAGGATTGCCCTAGGTAAAATTGAGCATAGGCATATCCATTTTGAGCAGATCTCGTATACCACATTACCGCCTTGTCAAGATTCTTAGTCACACCATTTCCATAAAAATAACACCATCCGACATAATATTGAGAAACCGAGTCACCTTGGTCTGCCGATTTCTTATACCAAGAAAAAACTTGTGACATATTCTTTGAGACTCCGTTGCCATTTAGATAACATTCAGCAACCCATCTTTGTGCCTCAGCATCCCCTTGATCTGCTGCCTTTTTATACCAAAAGAATGCCTTTGATAAATCTTTTTCTACACCAGTGCCTTCCTCATAACAAATTCCAAGGCGCTTTTGAGATTCTTTATAACCTTGTTCTGCTGCTTTTCTGAACCATCTTGCTGCCTGAGTATAGTCTTGAGATACTCCTGTTCCATCCAGATACATTACAGCTAAATTATGTTGGCCATAATAATTGCCCTTTTCCGCTGACTTACGATAATAACTAACAGCTTTAACATCATCTTCTTCTACACCATCTCCTACATCATACATATAACCTAATACGCACATTGCATACGCGTTCCCACGTTTAGCGGCATTATCAAAGATAACAATCGCATTTTCATAGTCACCATTAATATAGTAATCAATTCCCTTTTGAACATTGAAAGAGGTGTCTTTTTGAGCAACGGCAATACCTGTTATTGCCAATAGATAAATTGATATTAATAATCTTTTCATAGTGTTTATAATACATTTTGATATTTGCTCCTAAAATAGTCGCAATACATTCTGATTTTGAATTGTGTATCTTCGTCTTTCGATTCAAATACACATTTTGCCTCAGGAAAAACATGCATATAGTCTACAATGAACACGCTAAGAATAATATTCATCGTCATTGTGGCATAATCAGCCATATCATATATGTCTCCATTTTTGTATGCATTCATAAATTGAACAAGAGACATGTATGATGGGTGTGACATATTGCACAAATATTTATATAATCCATTTAGAATATCCGAATCAAGGCCACAATACTTTCTTATTTCATCCCAGCCAACATGAATGAACGTTTCACCGTTTTTATCAATAATGAATTGATAGTCCCCTTTATCGAAAAGATGTTTTTCTAATTCATGCCTCTTTTTGTTACTCAACGTTTGAAAAAAACTTGTTTTTTCGATTTCTTTTTTACATGCTTCTATAGTCGCTTTATCCTCTTTTTCTAATTGATCATTTTGCATTGCCTGATTATTCTCTGCTATTTTTTGACGATTTACGGCACTTGCCGCGATATATGCATCTCTCATCACAAGTCTCTTTTCATCTGTATCAGGAATAATATAAACCAATTCAAACGAAAACAATAATTCATATGCACTTCTGGCAATCGTAAATAATGCGGTATGGTCCACCAAGGGCTTTAAACTTTTATGACTAACCCCATCAAGTAAAACCCTAAATGATTTGGCTTTTGTAAACAACATTTGAACCGAATGACTCATTTCTGCCTGAAACTGATATTTGAATGTTGCATTAAACAGATTGACAATAATCTTGTAATAAAAATCAAGCATAACATCTAAATGGGCAATGTTGCTCTTTAGATTGTCTGGCATTAACATTCTGAGTATTTCTCGATAAGCTATCTCTTGTCTCTCGGTCTTATTCATTCATTACAGCTTTTGAGTAATAAAAAAGGCGTTGAATTATCCGTTTTGTTTGCTCATCATGTCTATGGGCTCTGGAAAGGCCTTGCCTACTGATGAGTACCGAATAATCCACGCCCAAGGCGTGAACATTCGCAATACTCTCTCGTAGGCTTTGATTTTCCAGATCTATAGACAGAGAACGAGTTGCGTTATTGTTCTATTTTTCTTTTATATTTCTTTGTTTTATGTCATAAATAATTGTTTGATTTCACTATGCAAAGATACACATTATTTTTCAAATAGTGCCAATAATCTTGGAGGCTGTATTAAACACAGAATGGTCCAGATTCAAAACACCTCAAATAATGAAATATCTGGTTACACTTTTCAATCAGCGGTAATCTTCTATTGATGAACCACGTATGGCATTTTTGATAATACTGAAAGGCATTATTTTTTTAAGTCCATTCATGTAATTGAATTGGTCCACATTACTATTTTGTTCTGGGCATTTTGGTCCGATGATGGCATTTTTCAAAGTCAAAGGTAATCTATCATTGGGTATAGGGAATTTACATCTTCTGCTTACAATGCTATTTGTAGAATCCAAAATCCACTCGGTATTATCAGTCTCCTCCGGTGTCCAAAGATATAGTAATCTCACTTCGTTTTCTTCTTTAAAAAGATGAGACTTGAAAAAGTGTTTCCATATATACCAACGATTTAGACTAAAACTCCAACCATTTTCATTCCAATGCCTAATCTCTCGGATAAAATCTAAAGCAGGGTGCTTTCTCATTGCCTCACCATAAGAAACTGGAGCAAAGAAAAACGCTTTCTCATCAACCTTAGTTAAATCCACATCATATTCAAGACAAACTCCTTTCCCATCGTCCCCATACAACCGCCACATAGTTAGATTATCCTTCATCTCAATATTACAACAAGATAAAATAAAACAGTCATTATTTTCTTTTATTGATTTAGAAGTATTTGCAAAAGCACCAAATCCCACATACTTATCCGCATACGAGGTTTCTCCTTTGTCATTCATACACGTAATGCTACACATCACTTGAACTCCATTTTTTATGGTAAGAAATAACGAATTCAAAGATGTATATCTACAAACGCTTTTTAAATTTAGTTCATCATTATTGGGAATAAGTAGAATTTTAAAGAGTTCGTCCTCTGCTTCTGTCTTCAGACACATTGAGGCAGTACTTTCATCATACACCAAATTATTCTCATTAATTAATGCCCTTATCCCACTTACTTGTTCTTTGCTTAGTTTTTGAGGCAACTTTTCAAAAAGTTTTGTTTTGACTTCATCGGGCGTAAACCGTGCTCCACAGTTTTGATTACCTCTGATAGCCTTCACAATATTGTCAAAAGTGAATTCTTTATAGTCATTAGACCCTTGAGTCCAAAAGTAACAGTCATTCTTCTCCCCAAAATACTGTATCCCATATTTAAGACCGACTCTTTTATATCTGCCAACAGGAATATCATGGAACCTAGTCATAGAAGGATTCAGTAGTTTGTAGTTGTACTTATAATCTATACCACAAATGACATCACTATGATAGAATACAACAAGATCGAAAAGTTCCTTGATTAGACCATCCGCTGTAGAAACCTCTTTATGGATTTCAACCTCATAGCCAACACCCAAAGCCTCGATTAGTTTTGTTTTGAGAGTACAAAGATCATTCTCTGATGCTATACCTTTCATTATTAATTCTCAATAAATTTCAATAACTTGTTCGAGACATAATCGGTCAAGTACGTTGCTATCTGATGGTGGGTTGGCTGGTTCATGCGAGCGTACCTCCATTCTTTTGACAATAAACAATCAGGTCGTCGATGGTCTCGTCCATCGACTGCAAGTGTTCCACATCGTAGAACTCTATCAGGAATGCCAACCCCTTATACTCGTGCAGATAATTGAACGCCGCCTGTCGCGTCATCGCGAAGCGTTCGCCAAAAGCATGCACCGCAGCTGTAAGGTATGGTATCTCATACTTGCTCATATCTTGGCCTTTTCGATTTGCAAAAATACAACATTTTTCTGATACAGCCAAACATTAATTCTAAAAAGACCTTTTTCAAATAACAGGTGCAATTATTCTTTTCCATGGAACCCTAGGCGACCATACATGGTTACTTATAGAATCCAACCAGCATAGACAGATATCCCATAACGAGGAAAGCCCCGACCGGTAGGGGCGGGGCTTTCTCTATTTAGGTGAGCACTAAAAATCGTGCGTTTTATGTTTTGCCCTAACAGGGCGTCAAATGTAACCCAATCATTTACCCAAGGCGTTGCCATTGGGCTAGATATGTTTAAGCCCTTTCAGGGCATTTTTAGAGGTTACCTTTAGTTTTCGCGTTGGGGCTTACTTGCCGAGGCGTTTGAACTGGCAGGTGAAGTGGCGCATCAGCTCGGCTTCCCAGGTGATTTCCAGACCGCGGGTGATGGTGTTGCGGCGGTCGTAGACGTTCTTCAGGGCTGCGGCGATGACATCCATGTGGTTGTTGGTGTAGACGCGACGGGGGATGCAGAGGCGCACGAAGTCGTTGCCACCGAAGCGGTTCTCGCGGGTCACGGGGTCGCGGTCGGCCAGGACGTAGCCAATCTCGCAGGCGCGGATGCCGGCCTCAAGATAGAGCTCGCAGGTGAGGGTCTGGGCGGGGAACTCCTCTTTGGGAATCTGGGTGAGGATCTTGTCGGCATCGACAAAGATGGCGTGGCCACCGGCGGGACGCTGGTAGGGGATGCCGTACTCGTCGAGTTTGGCGGCGAGGTACTGGACCTGCTTGATGCGGGTTTCGACCATCTCAAACTCGATGTTCTCTTTCAGACCTACGGCCAGGGCGTCCATGTCGCGGCCGTTCATACCGCCATAGGTGAGGAAGCCCTCGAAGGGGATGCAGAAGAGTTTGGCACCTTCGTACCACTCCTTCTTGTTGGTAGCGATGAAGCCGCCCATGTTGACGAGGCCGTCCTTCTTGGCGCTCATGGTCATGCTGTCGGCATAGGAGAACATCTCCTTGCAGATCTCGCGGAGGGTCTTGTCGGCATAGCCCTCTTCGCGGGTCTTGATGAAGTAGGCGTTCTCGATGAAGCGGGCGCTGTCGATGTTGACGGGCACGCCGTATTTGTGGCAGAGTTCGCAGGTCTCGCGGATGTTCTTCATGCTGACGGGCTGGCCGCCGACGGTGTTGTTGGTGACGGTGAGGACCATGAAGGGAACTTTGCCCTTGTTCTCCTGGAGCACTTTCTCCAGTTTTTCAAGGCTGACGTTGCCTTTGAAGGGGACTTCGAGCTGGGTGTCGTAGGCCTCGGGGACGGTGACGTCGATGGCGAAGGCCTTGCGGCTCTCGATGTGGCCCTTGGTGGTGTCGAAGTGGGCGTTGCCGGGCACTACCATGCCGGGTTTGACGAGGTAGCTGAACAGAACGTTCTCGGCTGCGCGGCCCTGGTGGGTGGGGATGACATAGTCGAAGCCGGTGATTTCGGTGATGGTGTCCTTCATGTGGTAGAAGGAGCGGGCACCGCCGTAGCTCTCGTCACCCATCATCATGGCGCTCCACTGACGGTCGCTCATGGCACCGGTGCCGGAGTCGGTCAGCAGGTCGATGTAGACGTAGTCGCTCTTGAGCATAAAGATGTTCTGGTGGGCCTCTTCGAGCCATTTTTCGCGTTGTTCGCGGGTGGATTTCTTAATGGGTTCGACCATTTTGATTTTCCACGCTTCAGCAAATGGTAATTCCATAATATTAGTTTTTAATGATTGTAAAATAAATGATTTGATTCCAAAATATAACATTATACCCCTAGGAAGGCACAATTCAACGACCACAAGGAGCAAACTCTACTTATGGTCTATAAATAGTCATAAATGTCTCTTTTCTTTATGTTTAAGAAAATGACCTTCTCGTTTATATGTTGACTATTCGTATTCATATTTTGGTTTTGCAAAAGTACGTTTTTTTTTTTAATTGTAGAAATTTTTTTTGGAGGGTATGACCCAAATGGATTTTTATTGGTTTTTACTATGTGATTCTAGCTGTCATTCGAACAGGTATGGCCCCAGATAGTCAGTGGATTTCGGTTGAACCACAATGGATTTTATCCTAAGTGAGGCTTAGAGGGAAGCACCATAGCGCCTCAATTTCATTTCCGATACTGCATTTTGTCAACGCTATGGGTCACCTCCGTACCGCCCATTCCTAAAGTCTCACCACTCTTCCGCTCAAACTCCGACTATAGACGTGCGGGAATACGGATGAAAGGAGTAACATATAGGTTGTGTGATAGAGGAGTACTGCTGGAAATGTCATGGACCATATATTAGTTGTCCATCAAGGAATCCAACGGACTACAGTCTATACCATCCAATTTCACCTCATCGATACAATAATATCGTCCCTACCACGTTATAACATAAAATAATGATGCTATGGGTATTTCAGATTCTCAGGAACGTTACGTCAACTTCTACACCGATTTCGCCTTCAAGAAACTCTTCGGCACCGAGGCCAACAAGGAGCTGCTGATCAGCTTCCTTAACTCCATGTTCGACGGAAGGGAGGAGGTCTTGGACCTTGAGTACCTCAACGTGGAGCATCTGGGACCCTCAGCCGTGGAGCGCAAGGCGGTCTTCGATGTCTACTGTCGCAACAGCCAGGGCGACCGCTTCCTCATCGAGATGCAGAAGGCCGACCAGAACTACTTCAAGGACCGCAGCATCTACTACTCCACCTTCCCCATACAGGAGCAGGCCGTCAGGGGCGAATGGAACTTCCGGCTGGACAAGGTCTACACCATCGGCATACTCAACTTCACCTTCGACGACGACCCCGAGTACTTCCACCACGAGGTCAAGCTGGTGGACGTGAAGAAGAAAAATGTCTTCTACGACAAGTTGACTTACATCTACTTGGAAATGCCCAAGTTCCACAAGAGCGAGGATGAACTGGAGACCCTTTTCGACAAGTGGCTCTATGCCATGAAGAATCTGGGCCGCCTAATGGAGCGTCCGCAGGTGCTGCAGGATGCCGTTTTCACGCGTCTTTTCGAGCAGGCCGAGATAGCCAAGTTCAGTCAGACGGAACAGCGCGGCTACCGCGAGAGCCAGAAGGACTTCTGGGACCTTTTCAGCGTCAAGGAGACGGCAGAAATGAAAGGACATGCCAGAGGCTTGGAAGAGGGTCTGGCTAAAGGCAAGGCCGAAGGCTTAGAAGAAGGTCTAGCCAAAGGCAAGGCCGAAGGTTTGGAGGAAGGTCTAGCCAAAGGTATAGCCGAAGGTTTGGAAGAGGGTCTAGCCAAAGGCAAAGCCGAAGGGGAGAGGGACAAAGCATATCAGATAGCTAAGAGCTTAATATCGTTAGGGGTCCAACCTCAAACGATTGCCCAAAGTACGGGCTTGACCTTAGAAGATATTTCTAAGCTGAAGTAGTTTCTCTATTTTTATGATTCTGCGATATGATGCGGACTCAACGCAACTTCGTTTTTTGTTGTGTACATGGTCCAATTTGCAGGCTTGCGTATCCTTTTTGGGGACTTCTATTAATAACTTTTGAACACGAATTGCACGAATCTAACGTTTTCG
>CAMVMF010000084.1 GCA_947168515.1 uncultured Bacteroidales bacterium | reverse complement strand
CGGGGTCGCGACCGAATGGGAGCAACCCCCTTTTCGGGGTCGCGACCGAATGGGACCCGTTGGTCTGGATTTGCAATCCAGACCATTGAGTATAAGGATTTGCAATCCGCAACACTCGACCCAGCGGATATTCCGACCGTGGGAATATACCCAACTTGCCGTTGGTCTGGATTTGCAATCCAGACCCACTGAGTATAAGGATTTGCAATCCGCCACACTCGACCCATTCGGAAATACCAAGCGTGGGAATTATCAAGTGGTTTTCTTTTGTCCGATACTGACCTTGTGGGCAATTATTTTTGTACGTGTATGTGTTAATCGGCATTTTTTGTGTATATTTGCAATCTGAAATAATTATGTCAAAACTAAAGTCTTCAATTAGAATATAGCATTATACTAGTATAAATGAGCAGCATTGGGAAAATGAAATTTGCCATTTATTATTAACAAACAAAGAATGAAAAACATCAAACTGATAGAAAAGAAATGGGTAATTGGATTTGTTGAAGGGGGCTACGAAACAATATTCAATCACAAAAAATATTCTGTACATTGGGTTAAAAATCCCAAGAAAGATCGCTGGTATGCCGACCCATTCATATTGTCTATGGATGATGACGTAATCTGTATTCTTGCAGAAGAGTACAGGTTTGATTATCCCAAAGGAAGAATAGCAAAACTAACTATCGATAGACACAACTGGAGAATAATAAAAGATGACATCGTTCTTGAGACTAAAACACACTTAAGCTTTCCGAACATTCTTCGCATGGATGGGAAGATATATGTTTATCCCGAGAATTGTCGAAGTGGGAAAATGTCCATATACGAGTACGAGCCTGACCAAGAGAGACTAGTTTTCAAAAGGGTCATTTGCGACGACGCCCTATGGGATTCGTCGATAACCAACCTGTTGGGAAAGTGGCAATTGTTTGGCGGTAAAACTAATGGATGTTGTATGGATGTGTATAACTGGAGTGACACGGAAAAAAAGTTTGTATTTGATAGAACCTATGAGTCTCAGAAACGGAATTATCAATTGGCAGGCCAGTTATTCTCGTATGAGGGTTCTATTTATTGTCCAACGCAGGATGCTACTGAGACGTATGGTGGGGCCATTGAAATAATGAAGATTATTGAGAAAGAAGATGGCCTTGAGTTTATCCCAACAAAAAGACTAACATCGCCAAACTTTAGATACCGGCTAGGGATGCATACATTAAATGAATACAATGGCATGCTTGTGATTGATGTCAAGGGGTTTAATTCTGTCTTCACTGGCATAACGTACCACTGCTACAAAATAATCAAAGGTCTCTACAAACATCTATTCAGACATTAGTCAAATAACAACTCCATTATTCATATTCTTACCCGACCCATCGGATGTTCGGCTTCGTTCCGCCCGGACATGGCCTAGCCGTTGGTCTGGATATGCCGTTGGTCTGGATTTGCAATCCAGACCCATTGAGTATAAGGATTTGCAATCCGCAACACTCTACCTAGCGGATATTCAGCTCAGTGCCGTTGGCGCTCCGAAAGATGCCCACAAGCACATTTCACACAAACCATTCGGAATGGAGAATTGAGAATGGAGAATTAACAAATGCGACGGACTGTGTGTCCGCCGCATTTGATTTATACTGCAATATCGGTCAACATTATTAAACCTCAAATCGGTCATTAGACAGACACTTTGTCATAAAGACCTCACCCCATTCGGAATTGAGAATTGAGAATGGAGAATGGAGAATTGAGAATTGAGAATTGAGAATGGGCTTTCGCATCTGAATAATTCCCAATTCTCAATTCCCAATTCACGCTCTCACGGTCACTTACCGAAAACCGCTTTGGCGCGGTCCATACGGGCGGGGATGTCCACCTGGAAGGGACAGCGGCTGAGACAGGAGCCACAGTGGGTGCACTCGCCGGCATGGTGCGGCAGAGCATCGTACTGCTCCTGCAGTTCGGGGGTGACGCCGTTCAGTTCGGCCTTGTCCAACAGCTCGTTGACCTTGGCGATAGGGATGCCCACGGCACAGGGGGAGCAATGGTTGCAATAGGTGCAGTCGCCGCCGACGCTGGCGGTCTCACGTTTTTCCACCTGGGAGTAGTCCTTCTCCTGCTCGGTGGCCTGGAGCCAGTGGAGGTCGGCCTGCAGCTCCTGTAGGTTGTCCACCCCAAGGATGCAGGTGCTGATGCAGGGTTTGGCCAGGCAGTAGGCTATGCACTGCTCTGGGGTGTAGGCCACGCCGAGAGGCGAGGTCTTGGCATCGAGCAGACGGCCGCCGCCGCCAAAGGCCTTCATGACGGTGACACCGATGTGGTGGGTGGCGCAGTAGTCGTAGAACTCGACGCGCACGGGGTCGATGCCGCCCTGCAGATTGTCCATGGCGCCCTCATCCCAAGGGGTGGCGCCGCCACGGAGACGGTCGAAGGCGGGGTTGAGCGAGAACATGATAACCTCTATCCAGCCGCTCTTGGCAGCACGCAGAGCCACCTCGGCATTGTGGCTGCTGACACCGATATGTTTGATTTTGCCCTCTTTCTTCAGCTGCATCACATATTCGAGGAACGGGCTGCCCTCCAGCTCGTCCCACTCTTCATGGCTGTCGGTGATGTGTATCATGCCCACCTCGATATGGTCGGTGTGGAGACGGGTGAGGAGGTCTTCGAAACCCGCTTTGGCCTCAGCCACGTCGCGGGTGCGGCAATGCTGACCATCTTTGAAGATGGTGCCGATATGGCCCTGAATGATCATCTCGTCGCGACGGCCCTGAAGGGCGTAGCCGATGTTGGAACGGGTCTTGGGGTTGGCATCGTAGATGTCGATATAGTTCATGCCGCTGTCCAAAGCCAGCGTCATGAGCTGTAGGGAAGCTGCGCTGTCCAGTTTCTCGAAGCCGCCGCAGCCGATGCTGATCTCGCTGACGGAGAGCCCCGTGTTGCCCAGTGGGCGATACTGCATGCTGGTAGCTTTAGGCTGGGGTTTGCAACCCACAAGAGACAGGGCTGCCACAAGAGCCAAAAGGCTGAAAAGTTTATTGATATTCATAATGTATGTGTTTTGTTTGTTCCTGAAAGAAGTAAGTTCTATTTATCAAGAATTATAGGGGCGATGAACCAGATAACCAGTCAAGAAACAATATTTACTTTATTTTATTGTAATTCTAGTTTTTTAGATGTAGACGTTCCTATAACTAAATATTCCGACCCATCTCATAGGCCTCTTGATAAGCGGGAAGTTTCACTATGTCGCCCTTGTCGGTAGCCCCGCCGCCATAGATGCGTCCTTTGACCTCCATGCCGTCGAAGCAGTCCACAAAGCCCTGCAGGGCATCCATGGCGCGGTCCAGCTGCTGGTGACTCTCCTCGGCAGCGGTGACCATATAGTAGACCTCCTTATCGCGCAGGTGGCCGTAGAGGGGGTTCATGCGGTCGAGAAAGGTCTTCATCTGTGCCGTGATGCTGTAGTAGTAGACTGGGGTACAAAAGCAGATGACATCGGCATCCATCATCCATGACAGCAAGGCGTTGACGTCGTCGTGCTGGATGCAGGAGAGGGCATCGGGCAGGCAAGCCATGCAGCCGTGGCAGTAGTTCATTTTCAGTTGGCGCACATAGACGGTCTGCACCTTGTGGCCGGCCTCTTGGGCTCCCTTGGCAAACTGGGCAGCCAGCAGGTCGCTGTTGCCGTTCACGCGGGGACTGCCACAGACTATCAGTATTTTTTTCATGGTACAGTGGTGGTGTTTATTTCTCTTTCACAAAGGGTTTGAGATCCTTGGCGGCCTCGGCGGCAGTAATGCGCTTGCCGCCATTGTCGAGGTCGATGAGGACATATACGTCGTGGCCCATGCCCAACTCCTTCATATAGCTGAGCTGGCGCAGGCCGTGGCGGCTCTCGATGCGCTCAACCAAGTCGTGGTGCTCTTCCTCGGTCATGGCATAGACGATGTCGATGCAGGCCTGGTCGACAGCCAAAATGTCGGTAGAGGAGAGTATGCCCACATTGGGCGTGACGACGGGGGCAGCATCAACGCCCTCGCAGTCGCAGGAGACCGACATATTGCGCATCACGTTGACGTAGCATATCTGCTTGCCAAAGTGGTCGACGACAGCCTTGGTGCTTTCGGTCATGCGCTCCATGAATTCCTCTTCGGCGATGTCCCACTGGTTGGGCTGTCCGGGAGTGGTGTGGATCCAGGCCTTGCCTATGCGACCATCGGCGCAACCGATGCCGATATTCTTGTTGCTGCCGCCAAAGCCGCCCTGGGTGTGGCCCTTGAAATGGGTGAGGACCACCAGGCTATTGTAGTTGGCGATATGGCTGCCCATGCTCATGCGAGAGAACCACTTGCCGCCCACGACCGGGAGGGTGAGGGTGTCCTCTTCATCCATGATGTCGACAGGGGCAAAGGTCCAACCGTTGACCTGGAGGGTCTTACGGTGCTGGTCGGTGGTGTAGCGGTCGCCCTTGTAGTAGGTGTTGGTCTCGACGATGGAAGCATCCTTGAGGTGCTGTTGCATGAGGGCTTTGACCCAAGCATTGGGGATGATGTTGGGGCCGTTGGGCTCGCCAGTGTGGAGTTTCACACCCACCTTGCCGGTGATGTTGCCGTTGACCTGCTCGTAGGCCTTGATGAGGCCATTGGCGGTAAGGTCGCGGGTGAAATAGACGATGGCGGTGTCGCCGGTGCGCTGGTCCATGGCGACATACTTGTCGCCGTCAGTGCCGGGCACGGGTTTGGGGGTTGGGTCGGTTTGCTGGGTGTTGCTGCCGCAGGCAGCGCAAAGGAGGCTGAACGCCATAAGGGAGATAAATCCTGATTTCATTTTCTTATTGTTATTAAGTGAGCATTAAAAAATTGTTTGTTTTATGTTTTGCCCTCACGGGGCTTCTTTGTATCTTATTGGTCCTCAGTAGGCTTTACCTACGGCCACTGCTGTGTCTGTCCTACTGGGGCATGGGGTGGGAGGTCGTCGGTGTCCTTTAGTTGGTTCTACTGGGGTGCACTAGGTCCGCTGCCGGCACTGACGCACTTTTTTTCCCTCTCGCACAAGGGTATAGGAGTTGAGGGTCAGCTCACGCAGCAGGGCATCCGAGGCCATCGTGGCATCAACCCCGATCCAATGGCGGGCCGACATATTGTAGGGATCCCCTACGGCACCTTCGCGTTCCTTCAGCTCCACGATGCGGTCGGGCTGGCACTTGAGCGTGACGACGGAGAAATGGTCGGTGTCGAAAAAGGAGAATATATGTCCGCCCACATAGAAGGCCAGCACCCCAGCGGCAGCCTTGAAGGCCCCGAAGGGCATCTTCTCCTCCACATCGTCGCCCAGCGAAAGGCAGTAGAGACGATAGTCCTCGATATTCATTGCCAGATCCCTACCCTATCACCAGCCTCTTGCCCAGCTGGTAGGCGTTCTCCAGGTCTTTGGGGAACTGGGTGCGTTTCATCTCGGCCTTGCGGCCCTCGTCCAGCATGGCGGCATCGTAGCGGCTGTAGTCGCCGAACTGGTAGGTGTCGAAGGAATACAGTATCTCCGTCGGACCGAACATGCCCAGCTGGTTGGCATTCACATCCATGAGAATGTCATAGGCATTGGCCTTGTAGGTGGGCAGGTCGGGACAGTTCATCGTGAAGATGGTGGCAGAACGTTTGGGCTTATTAATCACCGGATTGCGGAAATCGGAATAGTTGACGGCCGGAAAAATCAGGCGTTCCATAAAGGCACGCAGATTGGCCGAAGGATAGCCACAGTAGATGGGCGAGCCGCACACCAGCACATCGGCTTCGACAGCCTTCTCCATGATGGGTTTGAGGTCGTCGGGGAAGGAGCAGACGCCCTTGCGGCCTCCCTTCACCTTGCAGGCGAAACAACTCATGCAGCCCTTGTAGTTAAGCGAGCGGTCGTACAGGTTCACCAACTCCACCTCGGCACCAGCCTCGGCGGCACCCTCCATGGCCCGTTTCAACAGTTGGGCCGTATTGCCACTTTTGCGCGGACTGCCATTAATAAATAAAGCTTTAGTCATCAATATGTTATTTTAATAGTTTAGCTATTTGACTTGGGGTGGCATGGGGCAACAGCCGCGTCAGGTGGTCGACCAAGCGTCTGTACGACTCCTCCGGGGTCCTCTCGCATTGGCAAGCCTCCGGGCCCAGCAGCCTTTCGGGCGTGGTCAGCAGCGACCAGCCGAAACCATACTCGTGGCCATGCTTGTCGATGGGGTAGACAAAATCCTCAGTCACAACGAAACAGGCCATCTGCATGCGTCCCACATAGCAGTCGAACTTGCTGCGCATATTCTTGCCTGTGAAGCCGCAGGCCGCCCTCAGCTCTCGGGTAATCATGTGCCCATGGTCGCGCAGGGTCATCAGTATCGTATCCTCCACGCTGAACTCCTCGGGCAGCGGGTGCTGGCTGCGCCGCCAGTTGCAGAAGTCGGGCCACCACTGTAGGCTGATGAAACCCGCCTTGTTGGCGAAGAACTTACCGTAGACGCAGGGGCTCTCCGTCACCACGGCACTCTTCCACCGCCACAGAGGCCATTCCCACGAGCCGTCGGCAAAACGCCTGTAGCGGCACTCGGGGGCCATGATTGCCTCGGCACAGAAACCCCTGATGTCACTGTCCAGCAGTGGCAGAAACCCCACCTGCTGGATGCAGTCCATCAGCTCTGGGCAGGAATGAATCTGCGCTGGCACACCCGTGGCACCATCATAACGCTGGCTGTTGCCGAAATAATCCTCCAATTTGCTCATTGTTTGTCCGATTAGATAATAGGGGTAAGCCCCACCGACACACTGTCGCCAAAGGTTTTGCCAATTGTTTGGCAGATGTCCTTAACGATGCCGATGACATGGCAACCGTTTCCCGCCTCGTCGCGCACCTCCATACCGGCTACGTTGCCACGGTAGGGTTCACCGTCGAAGAGGGTCTGCACCTTGAGCCGTCCGACACCATAGAGGTCTAGAATGCCGAAAGGAACCACCACATAGGCGGCATCCATCTCGTCATTTTGTTCAATCTGGGCAGAAAAACGATGTGTCATAGACCGTGGATGGATGAAAAGTACTTTTATTTCAAACTGCAAAAATACATTTTTTTTCCAACATAACACAAAAAATAATGCCAACAGCCCTCTTTTGCCACTTAAGCAGAGCCACACCCACCCTCTTGAGACCTGCTTGTAGAAGGTCAATTTGCCCTTAAAATAAGATGCATTTATATTAGTTTTATATTATAGTTCACTTAGATTTGATAATTAAAGAATAATATAAATGTGGTATAAATAAGTCAAAAATTTACCCGAATAACCGGGTCATCTAACGGAGGGTTGGGGGCGGGCACGCACTCTTTGAGAACGTCACGGACAGCTCCGGCAATGGGAAGGGCGAGGGACGAAATGATGCCCTCCGGAACGACGGTGCAAGGTGGGGTTTTCATAATAATGATTTCGGCATTACGAGGACCTGTGGAGCGACAGAGAAACGGCAACAACCAATTACGCCTAACCGTCCACGGAAATTATGTGGTGGGGCCTACGACATGGCACCGCCATCCCCACATCGGCCAAGTCATGCAACGGCAGGACCGGACACTATCAATTTATCAAGCCTTGACAATATAGAGGCTGGCCCCATACAATAAAAGGCCCAAAATTGCGTTAAGCAATTGTTATGAAAAAGGCCAAGTGGATTATACTGTCTATCACGCTGCTGCTGGCGGGTTTTGCGCTCTTCGAGATTTACAACCTTTCGGAGCAGATACGCCGGTCGGAGGAAGAGAAGGTGCGGCTGTGGGCCAACGCCATCAGCCAGAAGGCCCAGCTGGTGAACTATTCGGAAGAGTTCTTTGCCCACGTGGCGCTGGACGAGCACCGCAAGATGGAGATGTACACCAACATCCTCCGTTCGTTTGACCGCATGGGCGAGAACACCGATGCCGACTTCAGCCTGGACTACGTCCGCTATATCGTGGACAGCAGCGAGACCGACATCATCATCACCAACCGCGACTCCATCATCACCGTGCCCAGCGAGCTGGCCGGGCAGAAACTGGAGGGGCAGCTGCGGGAGGATTTCTCGCACAACGAGCCGTTCCACTACCGCATTTGGGGGATGCCCATGACGCTGTACTACAAGGAGTCGCGCGTGTACACCGAGTTGCGTGCGGTGCTGGACGGCTTCAACGAGTCGCTGCTGAACGAGATCACCAACAACAGCGTCTTTGTGCCTGTGCTGATTGTGGACAGCCTGCAGGGCGAAGTGCTGGGCAGCGGCAACATCCCCGTTCAGGAGTTCAACACCACGGAGAAGCTGGCCGAGAAACTGTGCGAGATGGCCCAGTCCAATGACCCCATCGAGTTCCGCCTGGCCAACAACAAACGGGCCTACCTCTACTACGAGAACACCCCGATGCTCAAATGGCTGCGCTGGGTGCCGATTCTGTATGTGTTTGTCTTCTTGGTGCTGGTGCTGATCACCTACTACCTCATTCAGACCTCCCGCGGCATGGAGCAGAACCGCATCTGGGTGGGCATGGCCAAGGAGACCGCCCATCAGCTGGGCACTCCCATCTCGTCGCTGCTGGCCTGGACGCAGTATTTGGAAGGCAAGACTTTCGATTCCAACTACGCCAAGGAGGTGAACAAAGACATCAACCGGCTTGAGACCATCACGCATCGCTTTTCTAAAATCGGCTCGGTGCCCGAGCTGCAGCCCGAGAATGTCTGCGCCACCATACAGGAGGCCATCAACTATCTGCAGACCCGTGTGTCACGCAAGGTCAAATTTGTGACCAACTATCCCGAAGAGGACATCAAGGTGCCCCTCAACGCCTATCTGTTCCAATGGGTGATAGAAAACATTTGCAAGAACGCCATTGATGCCATGGACGGCAAAGGCACCTTCACGGTCATCGTCTCCTCGGACAGCCACTATGTGTACGTGGACTTGGCAGACACGGGCAAGGGCATGAGCCCTTCTGTGCAACGGAAGGTGTTCGACTCTGGCTTCACCACCAAGCAGCGCGGCTGGGGACTAGGGTTGTCGCTGGCCAAACGCATCATCAACCAGTACCACAAAGGCAGGATATTTGTCAAATACTCGGTAGAAGGTCAGGGGACTGTGTTCCGCATAGTGCTGAAGAGAGAGTAGATGGGAGAACTTGTGATAAAGTAAAAGGTAAAAACTAAAAACTAAAAGGGTGGGCGGGGTTGAGGGGTGAGAACTTGTGATAAAGTAAAAGGTAAAAACTAAAAACTAAAAGGTGGGCGGGGTTGAGGGGGTGAGAATTTGTGATAAAGTAAAAGGTAAAAACTAAAAGGGTGGGCGGGGTTGAGGGGTGAGAATTTGTGATAAAGTAAAA
>CAMVMF010000083.1 GCA_947168515.1 uncultured Bacteroidales bacterium | reverse complement strand
AAGACAGCATCTTCACCACCCAGCGTGGTCAGGGCGAAGAATTTGACAATTACGCTCAGAACCATGTCCTTCGCCAGGTAGTCACCAATGAATGGGGCATGGACATCGATGCCACCGGTACAAAAGGCACCCGCCGATTTGTATCCCTCAACTTCGACCTCCGCGAGGACTGCATCCCCCAACATTGCCATCTGATTGCTTTTGTCTCTAACAAGGAAACGCGCGAAATCATCAATGCCGCCGAGTGCCACCTGCTATAGCATACGATGAACAAACGCATCCTAGGACTAGCAATTCCTAACATTATAACCAATATCACCGTGCCCTTATTGGGCATGGTGGATTTGGCTATTGTAGGCCACCTGAGCATGGCCCATTTAGGAGCCATCGCTATCGGCACGCAAATATTCAACCTCATTTACTGGAACTTCGGATTCCTACGCATGGGCACTAGCGGATTCACAGCCCAAGCCTATGGAGCAAAGGATATGGCCGAAGCAGTCCGTATCTTTGTCCGCGCCATCACACTGGCACTCGTCATCGCCCTCCTTCTAATAGTGTTGCAATGGCCTATTGCCAAACTCTCGGAGGTAATCTTCCGTGTCGACCAAGAACCACGTATCCTACAACTGGCCTTGGCATACTTCTTTGTCAGAATCTGGGCCGCACCGGCTACCCTTGGACTCTATGCCGTTAAGGGATGGTTCATAGGCATGCAGAACTCGAAGCTGCCGATGTGGATTGCCATCTTCCTCAATATCGTCAATATTGGCTGCAGTCTTCTTTTTGTGCTGGTCTTTCATTGGGGCATCCGCGGAGTGGCCCTCGGAACTGTTATAGCCCAGTATAGCGGACTGGCCATGGGACTCTTCTTTGTGGTGCACCAATACGGACACCTCTTCAAGCAGTATATCCATGAGCAAGGTCTTACCTATTCCGACAAAGTGCGCCGACTACTGCAAGATGCCTTACAGTGGGAGCAAATGCGTCGTTTTTTCAAAGTCAATGGAGATATCTTCCTGCGCACAGTCTGCCTGGCTACGGTGTTCACCTTCATCACCGCCGCCAGTGGACGGATCAGTCCTGAGATTCTAGCCATTGATACATTGCTGATGCAGTTCTTCACCATCTTCAGTTATATGATGGACGGATTTGCCTATGCAGGCGAATCGTTGGTAGGCAGATATATTGGGGCCAAAGACCCTAAGTCTCTCAAATTGTCTGTGCGACTGCTGCTTTTTTGGGGATTGGGTCTAACGGTTCTTTTCACTGCTCTGTATGCTATTGAAGGCGAGCATTTTTTGCGTCTCTTTAGCGACCAACCCGATGTCATTGAGGGTGCCAAAGTATATATGTTTTGGACCCTTATCATACCTGTCTGTGGTTTCTCGGCCTTTCTGTTCGACGGCATCTTTGTAGGGGCCACCGCCACCCGCACCATGCGCAACTGCATGTTTGTAGCCTCCGCAGCCTTTTTTGCCATCTACTATCTAGGGCGCCATCTATTTCTTAATACTTTGTCTCCGGACCCATTTGTCTGGAACAACATTCTTTGGTCTGCTTTCATGGTCTATCTTGCCCTTCGTGGAATCCTGCAGGCAGCCGCACTCAAAAAATCAATATTTAGTCAAGCTTATTAATTCTATAATATATGAAACATCTATACAAATCAATCATCATCATCCTATTGCTCATCTGTGCCAACAGTGCATCGGCACTGTACGTCAACAAGATGCCTGTCAATAAGATTCAGCCCAACGGCGATACCGTCCATTTCTTTGTCACCGGTGACGAGTTCTATCACCGTTACCACGATTCGTTGGACTACACCATCGTGCAGGACCATGCCGGATTCTGGGTCTATGCCGTTGCTGCCAAAGATGGTTCCATTCAGCCCTCAGAGTATCTCGTGGGAGTGCACACCCCCAGTGAGTTGAGCCTCGTTCCCGGCATCAGCATCTCGCAGAAAGAATATCAACGTCGCCGGCACGAATGGGACATTCCCGAAAAATACCAAGCCTCGCTGCCTAAGACGAGTGGCCGCAACCACGGCGACTTCTGCAATCTGGTCATTTTTATACGCTTTGCTGATGACCTAAACTACTCCCGTTCTTTGGAGTCGATAGACGTAATGTTCAGCGACTCTTCTCGAACGAGTTCCAGCTCTGTATACAACTACTTTAAACACGCTTCATACAATAAACTATTCATCCGTACCTACTACGCTCCCACCCCAGACGGCAACACCATTCGCTCCTATCAGTCGCCCCACCCTAGAGCCTATTATATGCCCTATAACGACAACAACACCATCGGCTACACCAATTCGGAAGATCGCCGTAACAGGGAGTTTGAACTTCTTGTCGGGGCTGTCAACTGGATTAACGATTCTGCACCTGTGCCCACCTCCTACAACCTCGACTGCAACAACGATGGCCAGATAGACAACGTCAACTTTGTTGTCCGTGGTTCTTATACGGGCTGGAGCGACTTGTTATGGCCGCACAAATGGAATCTCTACGGCCACGAGGTATACATCAACGGGAAGTTGGTCAATACTTTTAATTTTGCACTTGAAGGAGCTGGTAGCGAATACTTTGGTTCTAGCACCTTCTCACACGAGATGTTCCACTCCCTCAGTGCGCCCGACCTTTACCATTATGGTTCCAACATCAACGCCGGCACTCCTGTGGGCACTTGGGACCTGATGGCCACAAACTCCACCCCTCCCCAACATTCATTAGCATGGTTGAAATATAAGTATGGCAACTGGCTGGACAGCATCCCAACCGTCACTAAACCAGGTATATACACCCTCCGTTCCAATGGTGACTCTATCCCGGGCACTATAGCACTTAAGTTCCCTAGCGCTCACCCCGACCAGTTTTATGTCGTTGAGTATCGAGACAATACTGAGAACTTTGAGACAACGCTTCCTGGCAAGGGGCTCGTCATTTACCGTGTCGACACCCGATTCAATGGCAATGCCAACTTCAACGGAGTAGACAAGTTTAACGAGGTATGGCTTTTCCGTCCCAACTCCACCTCAGACTGGGAAAGCGGCAACATTGCCGAAGCCTATTTCTCCCCCTTGAAAAAACGCACAGAGTTTTCTCCCTCCACCAATCCCTACCCCTACCTCTCCGACGGCACCCGCGATATGGGATTTGCCATCACCGCCATTTCTACCCCCGGCAACTCCATCTCTTTCCGCTACACCAACCGCACCGTGCCCGCAGACCTTTCCAACAGTCGCATCACGTCACATAGTGCTACCCTTGACTGGAAAGGAAACGGCGTTGCCTATCGCGTTTACTACCGCCCCAAGGACTCCGACATGGTTTACAACGAAATAACCACAACTATTCCCCATGTAACCCTGACCAACCTTTCCTCCAACTTGGTATACGAATGGACCGTACGCTCCCTATACGACCGCACCGACTCTATAAACTATGCCGACAGCAGCAAAATGGCCGCCTCGCTCACCTTCCATACCGAACTCTGCAACAATTCCAACACAGACACCATAGGTTGGTTCACCAATGAACAGAGTAACCATATTCCTTTTGCCTCTAATAACAATTACAACTACTTCCAACAACTTTTCACCGCTGACGAATTAAAGGGCGAAAAGTACATCAGCACCATCAGTTTCCACTATGCCCACACCTCCGCTTTGGACAAGTCAAACTGTTCCATCTACCTAGGCAATACAACACAAGACCATTTTGATTCGGAAAACGGCATGGTACCTTTCGACCAACTCCAACTTGTCTATGAAGGTCCTATGCATTTCGAAAAAGGTTGGAATGAACTAGTACTCAATACACCATTCCTCTACAACGGCATCGACAACCTTGTGATAGCTATTGACGACAACTCTAACGAACCCAGCTTTGTAGGCCATAAATTCTATGTCCACCTATCCGAAAACTGGATGACCAACATCATTTCCTCCACTTCTACCAATCCTGACCCTGCTGTAGACAGCACTCTGGGCAGGGGGACGAGGTCTCAAACCCGAATCAATATAAAATTCACAGGCTGCCCCAACAATGCCAGTCAATACTATGCTTGCATCATTTCCGACAATGAAGCCTTCGGCCTAGTTTCAGGAGAAGGTCTGTACAATGCCGGAGACACCATCACAGCCTATGCCTATCCCAATAGAAACAATACCTTTGTTAGATGGAATGATGACGTCACCACGAATCCTCGCCAGCTAATCCTCACCTCCGACACACTGTTGATTGCGTTCTTCCATTCGCACTTAGGCATCGACGAGCCGCAGCCTACCGAAACGAGAGGCGGATTTGTTGCCATGACCAAGCAGATGAGTATCAGCGTCCATGGGGCTGAGAATCAACCTGTGTGGGTTTATGACCTCATGGGTAGGACAGTAGGTAAGGCCGATGGACACCATGCCGACCCCGTCACCTTCCAAATGCCCGCCAGCGGCATATACCTCCTACGTGTTGGCGACAACAAGCCTGTCAAACTCTACGTTAGTGGCAGATAGGTTTTTCGTCTACAGATGAGCGTATCGTCTTGGAGGCATACCTGTCTGAAAACACCATCGCCACAACGACAGTTATTCCTGTCCACACATATAATTGCAAAGGAACTCAGAAAACCCACTTCTGAGTTCCTTTGTTTATTCCATACTCCCCACTAAGTCACATCCATGAATATAAAAGGCACAAGTTTGTCACAGAACTGTTATTTTAGAAACTTAGGAGGATGAATCTCTAAAACCCCACACAAGGAAAAAGTGGTCGCGATCGAATGGGTGCAACCTCTGTCCTGCAGTGAGTTGTCGTCAGTGTCCTTACATATTAGCGCCTCAAAGCAAAGAAAGGGTTGTGGCCTATCGATAATGACACAAAGTGTCATGAGAATAAAAAAGACATCGTGTCTATAGGGCTAAAAAAAGTCATACTTTATATTAGCGCAATTTAAAATATTCATTATCTCAAAAAAAAGTGTATATTTGTAAAATTAATTTTGACCTTAAAAAAAACATAATTATTTATAAATAAAACATTTACAAATGAAAACTACTCCGTATACCGACCTTCACATCTCCTTGGGAGCCAAAATGGCCGAATTTGCAGGCTACAACATGCCCATCCAGTACACCGGCCTCGTAGAAGAACACAACAATGTCCGCAACAATGTGGGTGTCTTCGATGTCAGCCACATGGGCGAATTCCGTGCCAAAGGCCCCGTCGCTAAGCACTTCATGCAGTACGTCACCACCAACAACATCGAGGACCTCTACGACGGCAAGGTGCAGTACACCTGCCTGCCCAACGGCCAAGGTGGTGTGGTTGACGACATGCTGGTCTACCGCGTTCACGACGACGAGTACTTCATGGTGCCCAATGCCGCCAACATCGACAAAGACTGGGCTTGGATGAGCCAGATAGCCGACAAAATGGGCATGGAGCTGGGCAAGGACTTCGTCAACGAGAGCGAAGACTGGGCACAGCTGGCCGTACAGGGTCCCAACGCCCTCAAGGCCATGCAGAAACTCACCACCGCCAACGTCGTCGACATGGAATACTACACTTTCCAGATTATTGAGTTTGCCGGCATAAAGGACATCATCTTCTCCACCACTGGCTACACTGGTGCCGGCGGATGCGAAATCTACATCCCCAAGGCCCACGCCATCGAAGTGTGGAACAAAGTGTTTGAAGCCGGTAAGGAATTTGGCATTATGCCCGCCGGTCTCGGTTGCCGCGACACCCTCCGTCTGGAGAAAGGCTTCGCCCTCTATGGCCACGAGATGGATGACACCATCAGCCCCTTGGAGGCTCCCCTGGCCTTCATCGTCAAGCTGAAAGCCGAGAACAACAACTTCATCAACAAGGAACTCCTCCTGGCCCAGAAAGCTGCTGGCTTCAAGCGCAAAGTGGTCGGTTTCGAAATGATTGACCGTGGCATCGCCCGCAACGGCTACGAGGTCTGCGACGCCGAAGGCAACAAGATTGGCGAAGTGCGCAGCGGCTCCCCCAGCCCCAGCACCGGCAAGAACATCGGCACCGCCCTCATCAAGGCCGAATACGCCAAGATCGGCACCGAGATATACATCAAGATCCGCGAGAAACTCCTCAAGGCCATCACCGTCAAGATGCCCTTCTACGAAGGTTAGTGTATAACGTATGAACACTGCAGAGAAAGTCGAATACTGGCCCGGCATTGCCAACTACGACCTTGATACGGCCGAGGCAATGTACTCCACTGGACGCTGGCTGTATGTGGCATTTATGTGTCACCAAGTCATAGAGAAAACACTGAAGGCTTACTGGTGCGCCACACAGGAAGACGAGCCGCCATATATCCACAACCACAAGCGCCTGGCCGATGGTTGCGGATTATACTCCAGAATGAGTTTTGAGCAAAAAGACTTTCTCAATACCGTTACGACATACAATATCGAGGCACGCTATCCCGAAAGTAAAGATGCGCTTGCGCGAAAACTTGACAAAGATGCATGCCGCTTTATTATCGACAACACAAAAACAATTCAAACATGGATATAGGAACAGCTCTCAGCCGCGACGAGGCAATAGACTTAGTACGTCAGTACAAGCATATTATTGCAAGGCATTTTGCAGAAGAGCCACAAGTGCTGATATATGGTTCTTATTCCAAAGGCAATGCAGACCAATTCAGCGACATAGACGTGGCTGTTGTTGTGCCGACCTATGGTGACCGCAAATTGGAACTGTCCAAGGCTCTTTGGCGCGATGTCGATAACGTAAGCCTTCTTATTGAGCCAGTCCTGATCTCCAAAGACCACCCATCACCGCTCTACGACGATGTGATGCGGACGGGAATTGCAGTGTAACAAACATAGGACTAAGAAAAGAGGCTTGCACACAATACTGTTGCAAGCCTCTTTTATTGATAACTGGAGTGGATTGCAAATCTACTACAACCTGTCCCACTACTTATGTCTGAAATGGATTTCTCAAAGGTTCCTGAGTCCTCTTTAGAGACAGCCGACCTCATTGTTTTCAACCACTATCTCCGAAGACCATTCTTCGCAACTCTACAATATCGTTATGTAGACTGGTATCGCAGTGTAATATCCAATATACTCAAAAAAAATTTGTTACTACTTCGGCAAGCCTTATTTCATTCTGATGAATATAATAGTTCACCACTAATATAGGTAGAGCTGGATGAAATAGGCGCAACACGTTGGACGAATCAATCCTCATTCATATACTCCTTGGCATACTCCACATAGTGGGCGGCGTTGTCGGTTTGGCCAGGGCGAGTGGGCTTGATGAATTTGGCTGGCACACCGCCCCATATTTCATGAGGAGGAATCTTTGTGCCCTGCAGCACCAAAGCCCCGGCAGCCACTATGGAACCTTCGCCCACCTCGCAGTCGTCGAGCAGCGTGGCTCCCATACCTATGAGGGCACCATCGCGGATTGTGCAAGCATGAACGGTAGCATTGTGGCCGATGGTCACATCACTGCCTATATGTATGGGGCCAACCTCATGGGTCACATGGATGCAGGCTCCGTCCTGCACATTAGTCCTGTTGCCGATGGTGATAGGAGCTACATCGCCTCGCACCACCGCATTGAACCACACCGAACACTGGTCCCCCAACGTCACATCGCCCACAATCGTAGCGTTCTCACTGAAATAACACTCCTCGCCCCACCGAGGGGAAAGTCCTTTGTATGATTTAATTAATGCCATATCTTGCAATTTGTTTTGAATTGCAAAGATACGACATAATTGCGAGAAATGACAAAAATACAGAATTTATATTGCCATGAAAAACCAGTTTGATTCGCTTATCAACATACGCCCCCATCAGGGCAACCGTAGCCGCGATGTGCAGGATCCCGCTGTGCGCAAACAGATTGTTGACCTTATAAACAACTTAATTCGATGAGTCAATATCAGCATACAGGGTTGGCTGCTGGCCGCTGGGCAGAAATGTCATTGGCAGAACAGATGCTGAACATTGGCAGTGAGGTGTCGCGTGCCAACAGATGGAAAAGCAAAGGCAACTTGGAGCAATGCCACCGAGCCGTCGACCGAGCCTTGGAACTACTATCCCTCACCATCGATGCTCAACGGGGGAAACACGACCTTGGCGAGTTTTGCCGATTGTATGAGATAATGGCCGATTATTACTATGGCACCAACAATTACCAAACCGACCCAGCCAAACTACAATATAGCTTTGATATCTTCTACAACGCCAAACAGACTATCCACCAATAATCCTGTAACAACTGGGGCGGATTTGAAAATCCGCCCAGCCAAATCTACCGAACATCTGACAAGTCAGAACCTTTCGTTTTTCATCGGAATCTTTGAGGTCTTCGACTACCTTTCCACCCAATTACAACGTACAAGTCCACGCCAAACGACGGGAGCTCCGTAGCCTTGCCCTGGGTGGAAATTTGAAGTTGTCGAAGTTTCAAAGATTCCAGAGTTTAGCTTACTTCGCTATTTTCTATTCTATGATGTGCATATAAACCTATGCGCTATGCTTCATTGGCATCAATTTTCGTTAATACTTAGTTGACTAATCGGAAGCAAAAATACGAATAAAATCTTACATGGCAAAAATAAATTTCGCCATGTCGCAAAAAGTGTGTATCTTTGCAGCGTGAAATAAAGTATATTGTTATGATGGAAGCAACTCAAATAACTCCAACGCAACTGCATCTGCTCAAGCTCTTTTCGTTTGATAAGAGCGAAAGCCGTGCATTGGAAATCAAAGATGTACTGATGCATTACTTCCAAGGTCGTCTTGATGCCGAAGCCGACCGTTTGTGGGACGAGGGGGTGCTCGACCAGGAACGCTTAGAACAACTACGCCATAAAGACCTTCACGCTAAAGCATGAAACTCGTGCTTGACACAAACAGCCTGATACAATGCGTATCGCGACGCAGTCGATACCACGACTTGTGGTTGTCGTTCATTGACGGGCGTAATCATATGTGTGTTACAACCGAGATACTAAACGAATATGTCGAGATACTTCAAAGGGAAACTTCCGAGACTTTTGCCTCGTTAGTGCTTGAAGTGATACTCAACAACCCTCACACGTTGTTCATCAACACTTTCTATAAGTTCAACTTGATAATCGTCGACCCTGATGACAACAAGTTTATTGATTGCGCCGTCGCGGCGCAGGCCAAATACATCGTCACCGAAGACCGCCACTATGACATACTTCGCGAGGTGGAGTTCCCCAAAGTAGACATCATAGGATTGGATGAAGCAATGAAAATAATATAACCTACAATAAAAAAAGACAAATCAATGAGTATAATCAAACCTTTCAAGGGCTTCCGCCCGCCCGTCGACATCGTCGAGAAACTGGCTTCACGTCCATACGACGTTCTTAACTCCGAAGAGGCTCGCGTTGAGTGCGAGGGCAACCCCTACAGCCTGCTGCACGTCACCAAGGCTGAAATCGACC
>CAMVMF010000082.1 GCA_947168515.1 uncultured Bacteroidales bacterium | reverse complement strand
AACGTTAGATTCGTGCAATTCGTGTTCAAAAGTTATTAATAGAAGTCCCCTTAATCTTGAATAGGATGTTAGCTTGTAAGTAAGCATCCCTTGCCAAAGACAGACAGGCTGGAGTAGGAAGGTTGGCTGTCCCACCCTCAGGAGTGGTTGCCCGAGTTTTTTGTGACGGGGTAGGGGGTGCGGCAGGCTTCGTGTCCCACCTTCAAAGTGCTGCAGGGAGTAGGCCACTCGCAACCGTTGTTGCTTCATCGTTTTTTTATCATTTCAAGGTTACTGATAATGCAATTTTTGTACATTTCCAAATACATAATATAATTGATGATTCTTCATTGTAAAAATCGTCTCTTTACAAATATAATCGATAATGATTAACCGCTATCGTCCGAAATATGAAATCGCGTCTCTCCGAGACGCACTTATGGGGTTGATTCCAATCCCCACACTGCGAAAATCGGAGATTTTCTTGTATGGGGTTTCTGCGAGACGTTGCTAGGTCTCGGCAAAGCAAGCAAGCTTTCTTTGCGCTCAACCTTTCGCAACGTTATTGAGATTAAGCCTCTCCGAGGCTTCTTCGGTGCAATGCGGATTGTCATTAATCGATTGCATGCAATTATTATGAGAACTTCTGAAAAAAGCCTTGATTTGGCAGTGATAGATATGCCTGTGGACTTCTGTGGGAGGCCGACGCAATACAAATGTGCCCTGCTGGGGCCAGACATCAACCAACGTTTTACTTTGTGGCTATGATGGACAGCTTATCAGCATCAGTAAAAAGAGCCTTGAGGGGCTTGTTGTTGCTCTTGCTCTTGGGGACGGGCGGTGCCGGGGCGCAGGTGACCACGATGGGTACCGACTTTTGGACTGGTTTTATGGTCAATTATAAGGACACCGTCAGCGACAACCTCCTTATGATTTCGGCCTTCAGGGATTGCGAGGTGCGCATTACGAATCCCCATGGAGGATACGATACATTGGTGAGGGTGACTGCCGATGCGCCCGTGAATGTGCATATCCCGTATGAACAAACTAATCATGTTTCGGACTTGGGGGCGATAACTGATAAGTGCTTGCATATTACGGCAACAGACACCATATCGCTTTATGCGGGTTCCTTTCTGTCGGCCTCCTTCGACATGACGGGCGTGCTTCCGATACAGGCCCTGGGCGATAGATATATGCTACAGACCTACGAGACCGTTTATAAACCCCAGCTTCAGAACTATGGGGCGGAATTTTTGGTGATAGCCACCGAGGATTCCACCACCCTGAAGGTTACGCCCTCTTATGATGTCACCGACTCTTCTTTGTATGGTGATACTGTGATTCATGTGGAGGGAGAGCCGTACTGGGTGACGCTCCAGAGAGGCCAGTGTCTGTACGAAACGACGGCCCGTGGCCAGGGTGCCGATTTTTCGGGAACGATGATTGAGTCGGCAGAGGGCAGGCCTATCGCTGTCTTTCAAGGCAATACTTGCAGCAATATACCCATTATGTTTGCAGCCTGCGACCACCTCTACGAGCAGAGCATTCCCTTGGAAGCCTGGGGGTTGCAGTTTGTGGTGACGGCTTCGCTCACCCGCACCAGCGACAAGGTCCGCATCACATCTTCCAGCGACGACAACGCCATCACCATCAACGGCCAGGCCTATGTCACCCTCTCTCAGGGACAGACCGTGGAATATGAACTGGTGCAGAACGTTGCCTTGATAGAGAGCGACAAGCCGGTGGCGGTGTTCCTCTATCTGGTAGGGGCCGAGTATGGCGGCGAACACGGCGACCCGGCCTCGGTGGTCATCCATCCCATCCAGCAGGTGATAAAGAAGGCCGTCTTCTGCAATTTCCGTACCGAGCTGTTGAGAGACAATTACGTCAATATCGCCACCCGGACTTTGTGGGTGGAGGGTATGCTGTTGGACGGAAGGAACATCGCCACGCAGTTCCACCCCGTGCAGGCAAACCCCGATTTCAGTTACGCCCGTATCGAGCTGTCTTATGGCAATCATATCATAGAATGTCCCGATGGGGGCTTCAATGCCCATATCTATGGGTTGGGAGAGTGGGAGAGCTATGCCTGTGCCCTGGGGGCTTCGGTGGTGCCTATAGTGAACAGCGTGGACACGGTGGTTTGCTCCAACCATTTGCCCATAGATTGGTATGGAGTGCATTTCGAAGATGCCGACAGCGTCACCATACCCTATCCGGTTCCCAGCGTTTACGACAGTGTTACCTTGGTGGTGCGGGTGAACCCGGCCTACGATTTCTCCGTAGAGGATTCGTTGCCCGAGGTAGGCTATTATGTCTTCATGGACACAATTTTTTATGATGCTGTGTTGTATGAGGATACTTTCATCACCTCCCAGGGATGTGACAGTGTCCATCGCCTGGTGCTCCACTATAAGGATAGGCTGTGGATACCCAATGTCTTTACGCCAGATGCGGCAACCAACAATGTCTTTCAGGTGGTGGGCAAAGGTATCAACACTTTCGAGTGCACGATCTATGACCGCCGCGGCAAGTATGTCTATTCTTGGCAGGGGCTGGAGGGTTCGTGGGACGGCACCCAGGACGGCAAGCCGCTGCCAATGGCCAGTTATGCCTACTTCATTCGCTACTCGTCTGTCGACGAGCCCAAGTCTTTCCACACCAAGGCAGGCATCGTAACCCTGATAAGGTGAGGCCGTAAACAGACCCTACGGTGCAATAATATACTTAAATCTAAAACATAATATAAAACATAAACACTTTTGATATGCCACTTAGTGCACTACCTTTGATTCAAGAGGCCGACCTGAAGAACAAGGTTGTCCTCGTTCGTGTCGACCACAATGTTGTCAAGAATGGGGTTATCCACGACCCCTACCGTATCGATGCCACCTTCGGCACTCTGTTCTATATCCTTGCCAAGGGAGGTAAGATTATCCTCATGACCCATGTGGGCCGCCCCCGCAACAAGAAAGACGGCTCCATCACCCAGGATGCCTCCACCTCAGTGAAACCCATTGTGGACTATCTGGAGAACAAGTTGCATATCTCCATCGAGATGCCTGAGTTCTACGCCCATGGCAAAGAGGGCTACCTGAGCATCGAAAGCAGCGTGAACCACTCCATCCGCCGCCTGCGCGACCACGAGGTGGACATGATCTATCTGCCCAACACCCGCTGGTTTATCGGCGAAGAGGCTAAGGACGAGAATGCCGACCGTTTTGCCAACCAGTTGGCCGGACTGGCCGACATCTACGTCAACGATGCCTTCGGCTCGTGGCAGCCCCACGTCTCCACCTACGGCATCACCAAGTATCTGCCCTCCTATGCGGGTTTCCTCATGCAGAAGGAGATAGAGAACTTGGAGCGTATCTTCCATGCCAAACAGCCGCTCGTGTCCGTGGTGGCGGGCAGCAAGTTCGACACCAAGATCGACAGCCTCTACGCCCTCCTGCAGAAGAGCGACCACCTGGTGCTGGGCGGGGTCATCTACAACGCCTACCTCTGCGCTAAATACGGCATCAGCATCAAAGGGGTCGAGGATGCCGACGTGCAGATGGCCGCCGAGTTTGTGAAGTTTGCCGAGCAGTTCCCCAAGAAGATTGTGGAGCTCCCATTTATTGTCGAAAGCGACGTCTTCGGCGAGCGGGTGGAAGGCAAATACCGCGTCCACGACATCCGCCAGCTCAAGAAAGGCACCGCCCTCAACTATGTGCTGGACGTGGCCCCGGAGAGCTACGACGAGCCCGAGATCCTCGACGTATTCCTTTCGGCCAAGACCATCTTTGTCAACGCTGTCATGGGGTTGGTGCCCCACTTCAACGAAGGCACCATCGCCCTCGACACCGTCATCGACCGCAACCCCCATGCCGTCAAGCTCTACGGCGGCGGCGACACCATGCAGGAGCTCAAACGCCTGCTCCCTGGTCTCTACATCATGGCCCTCGACAGCAAGGACTACTACATCTTCACCGGTGGCGGCGCCGTCCTCAAAGCCATCGAGCAGAACAGCCCCTCGGGCCTGGCCCCCGTCCGCGCCCTCATCGACCAGAAAGCCGAGCAGGAGAAGTGGAAACTGCGTCTCGGCAATGGCCGTGTGTAGCCATCCCATGAACTAACCGATTCAAATAATCCCTCGAATTCCTTCAATTCGAGTGATTACTATTTGCGACCTTAGCACTTTCGGCCTATGTAAAACACATAGCCATAGTAGTGTTGATAACGAAGATAGAGTTCTGCTTCGCGCCGTTGGTTCTCGACAAGGTCGACAGCTGCAGGGTTGTCTGAATGTCGTTTAAGGAAATTTTGTTGGATTATGCGCTGAGGGGAATAATAATTATCAATCCAACAATGTGATGGTAGTGTGAAAGTTGCGATAACGGTGTAACCAGCAGCCTCCATTTGTGAGACTTTGTTTTCCAGAGTGTCAATTTCAGGATAAGCTTCGTTCCAGAAGTCCTTTATTTCCGCAGGTTGCTCTTGCTTGAGCCATGTGGCATCGGTGACGGCAATAAAACCATTAGGTTTTAAGAACCTACGCCATTCAGCAAGACCACGGCGAAAGCCAATGTTATAGATTGCACCCTCGCTCCAAATGAGGTCTAGAGACGATTTGTCGAATGGCAGATTGCGCATGTCGCCAACGATGCCGTTCACTCGTTGTTCTAGGTGTTTGGCTCTACAACGTTCATTGAGACGGTTGATGAAGGCTGGGAAGAGGTCTAAGGCCGTGATTTTCCCAAGGGTGTGCTGTGCAAGTGTAATTGTTGGTGTGCCAGTGCCACAACCTAGGTCAGCTATGGTGGAATGATTATCTAAATCATCAATGAAGGATAACGCCCGTAGCGTGGTTTCCTCACTGCCGGGTCCTTGCCGATCGGTGCTGGAAAAATATTCGCATATCAGGCTATAGTCAAAGTCGTGTATTGTTTGATTATCTTTGTTCATTGTACAATAAATGTTTTATTATTACCGCTTATGCGATAACAAATGGTAAATAAAAAATCATTTTCTGCAACATGATTATTATTGCAGATACAAGGGTACAATCCTTATAAACAAAGGATTGTTTATTTTACAATGTCCAAATATAATTTAATCATTCATTGCAAAGATACGATTATTATTGCAATTGGTGGATTTATTTGTAAACTAAAAAGTAAAAACTATAATCATTTTTCCTGTTGCGGCGGATTTGCAATCCGCCGCAGTAGAATATGAGGATTTTTAATCCGCCAACTCTCGATACAATAGGTTTTCTGCCACAGTGGAAGTTTTGACTCGAACACCATTATATTTGCCTCAGCAGCAAACGAGGTGGCGTAGTCATGTTTAAAGGTTGATTGAAAATCCTGATACTCAGTGGTGTCGGATTGCAAATCCGCCACAACTGAACAAAACTACAAGGTAAAAACTAAAAACTATAATCATTTTTCTTGTTGCAGTGGAAAAACCGCCACAACAGAAAATCTGCCACAACTGAATCTGCCACAACTGATATACTTTAGCAGCAAACGATGTGGAGTGGTCATGTTTAAATGCGGATTGAAAAATCCTTATACTCAGTGGTGTCGGATTGCAAATCCGCCACAACTGAATCCGCCACAACAGAATCAGCCAAAACAGAAATCCGCCAAAACAGATAGGAATAGAAAAAGCCAGGGGAAACAATCAAAGATATTCCCCCTGGCTCGATTGAGGTAGCGGTAAACTAAAAACAATTATCTCTTTTTAGTTTTTAGTTTTTACTTTTTAGTTCTTAGTTTTCACTTTTTAGTTCTTAGTTTTCACTTTTTAGTTCTTAGTTTTCACTTTTTAGTTTTTAGTTTTTAGTTTTTAGTTTTTACTTTTTAGTTTCTATTGCTCTTTGGCAAGGTTCTGCAGCGAGAGTTTGTAGAGGCTGACGCTGTTGTCGATTTTGGTCTCTTTGGCTTCCTTGCCGTATTTGTCCACGTCCACCACGT
The DNA here is from genome assembly GCA_947168515.1 of uncultured Bacteroidales bacterium. GTDB lineage: Bacteria > Bacteroidota > Bacteroidia > Bacteroidales > P3 > Colimorpha. The sequence goes on along the minus strand of CAMVMF010000082.1, from coordinate 3,618 downwards.
TGCGCGGACTGTGGGTGATGCTGAGGGGACCGTTGATGCAGCCGCCTTCGCAGGCCATGCCCTCGAAGAAGTTCTCCACGGCGCGGTCGGCCTTGAGTTTGGCCAGAGCCATGTTGCATTCGTCCAAGCCGCTCATGGTGCAGGGTTTGATGCCTTCGACCCCCAGGTCCTTGGCCACCTCTTGCACGCCTTGGGTGATGCCACCCGACTTGGCGAAGATACGGCCGTAGAAGGAGGCATTGTTCAGCGGGGTGTCCTCCAGTTCGGCAGGGTTGATGTCGCGGGCATCGATAAAGGCCTGCAGCTCCTCGAACGACATAACGGTGTCGATGGCACCGTGGGTCTTTTCCAGGAAGTACTCCATCTTCTTGCTGGCGCAGGGGCCGATGAAGACAATCTTGGCCGTGGGGTCGGAGCGTTTGATGAGCTGGGCAGTCTCAATCATGGGTGAGGGTGAGGAGGAGATATACTTGACCAGTTCGGGGTACCGCTTTTCGATGAATGCCACGAACGAGGGGCAGCAGCTTGTGGTCATGATGCGCTTCTCCTTCCATTCGTTGGCTTCTTTGTAGAGGGTGATGTCGGCACCCAGGGCGGCTTCCACCACCTGGTGGAACCCGAGCTTCTTGATGGCGGTGACAACCTGTGGCAGCGTGCTGTCGCGGCACTGGCCCACAATGGCGGGAGCCACTACGGCATAGACTCTGTACTTGGTGTTGTTCTCCGACTCCTTCAGTATTTTGATGATGTCTAGGATGAGCGACTTGTCCTGGATGGCACCGAAGGGGCATTTATAGATACAAGCCCCACAGGAGACGCACTTGTCGTTGTTGATCATGGCCGAGCCTTGTTCGTTGATGCTGATGGCCTTGGGCTTGCAACTCTGGATGCAGGGGCGGTGCTGTGCGATGATGGCGCCGTAGGGGCATGCCTTGGTGCACTTGCCACACTCGATGCACTTGCTTTTGTCGATGGTGGCCTTGTGGTTGACAATGGTGATGGCGTTTTTGGGGCACACATCGGCGCAGGCATGCATCAAACACCCGCGGCAGGCTGGGGTGACCAGCATACCGCTCACAGGGCATTCGTCGCAGGCAATGTCGATGACCTGTACGGGGTTGGGGTTGCTTTTGTCCCCGCCCATGGCCATCTTGATACGTTCCTGGATGATGGCGCGTTCCTTGTATATGCAACAACGCAGCTGGGGCTTGGGGCCTGGACAGATGGTCTTGGGTATGTCCATGTATACGTCCTCTAGGGTGTCGGCATAGGCATGCTTGATTACTTCCTTCAATACGTTGTATTTGATAAACTGTACGTTTGTGTCAAAAACACGTGGCATAGTAGTATTGTATTAGATGGTTTATTAGATGATTTGTTTCTTTGAAACAAGTGTTGCTTTATGAGAGTGTTTCTTTGCGGGTAGCACAGCGTGGGCCGATGCTATCGGCATGCTTGGCGCAGTCTGTGCTACAGTGTGGGCCATGAGGTATTAGTCTTCAACCTCTCTGCCGGCGGCAATGCGGGCGCGCTTGCGTTCTATCTCGTCGAGAATGATTTTGCGTATGCGTAGGCTGCTGGGTGTGATTTCCAGATATTCGTCGTCGCGGATATATTCCATGGCCTCTTCCAAAGAGAATTTGATGGGGGGCGTGGTTGTGCTTTTGTCGTCGGCACTCTTGCTCCGCATGTTGGTGAGGTTCTTGCTGGTGACGACGTTGATGACGATGTCGTTGCCGGGACGGAGGCTCTCGCCAATGACCTCGCCGCTGTACACCTGGTCGCCGGGTTCGATGAAGAAGGGGCCACGGTCCTGCAGCTTGCTGATGCTGTAGGCTGTGGCCTCACCCGTCTCCTTGGCAATCAGCGCGCCCATCTTGTGGTCGTCGATGTCGCCTTTCCAAGGCTCGAAGTCTAGGAAACGGTGGGCGATGATGGCTTCGCCGTTGGTGGCGGTGAGCAGGGTGTTGCGCAGGCCTATGATGCCGCGGGAAGGAATCTTGAAGTCCAGCTGCACCCGGTCGCCTTTGGTGTCGACGGTGTCGATTTCGCCCTTGCGGCGGGTGACGACGTCGATGACTTTGCTGGAGAACTCTTCGGGCACTAGTACGGTCAGTTGCTCGATGGGTTCGCATTTCTGCCCGTCAATTTCTTTGATGATGACTTTGGGCTGCCCCACCTGCAGCTCGTATCCCTCACGCCGCATGGTCTCTATCAGGATGGAGAGGTGGAGGATGCCGCGGCCGTAGACCAGTAGCGAGTCGGGCGAGTTGGTCTCCTCAACGCGCATGGCCAGGTTTTTCTCCAATTCTTTGTATAGGCGGTCGCGCAGGTGGCGGCTGGTGACGAATTTGCCTTCTTTGCCAAAGAATGGCGAGTTGTTGATGGTGAAGAGCATGCTCATGGTGGGCTCGTCAACCTTGATAGGGGGCAGGGGTTCGGGGTTTTCCACGTCGCAGATGGTGTCGCCAATCTCAAACATCACGCTCTTGTCCAAATCCAGCAGGACGGCGCATATCTCGCCGGCTTCTACTACGTTCTTGGTACGCTCTTTGCCCAGCCCTTCGAAGGTGTAGAGTTCTTTTATCTTGCTTTGTATTTTGCTCTGGTCGCGTTTCACAAGCATGATGGGCTGGCCGGCTTGCAGGGTGCCGCGGTGCAGGCGGCCTACGGCGATACGTCCCAGGTAGGAACTGTAGTCCAGGCTCGAAAGCATCATCTGTGTGTTGCCTTCGGGCACCTGGGGTGCGGGGATGTGTTTGATGATGAGGTCCATCAGATAGCTGATGTCCTCGGTGGGGGTGTTCCAGTCAGGGCCCATCCACCCTTGTTTGGCAGAGCCATAGGCGGTGGGGAAGTCTAGCTGGTCGTTGGTGGCGCCCAGGTTGAACATAAGGTCGAAGACGGCCTCCTGTGTGAGTTCGGGGTCGCAGTTGGGTTTGTCGACTTTGTTGATGACCACGATGGGCTTCAGGCCCAGCTCGATGGCTTTCTGCAGCACGAAACGGGTTTGCGGCATGGGTCCCTCGAAGGCATCCACTACCAGCAGCACGCCGTCGGCCATGTTGAGCACGCGCTCCACCTCGCCACCAAAGTCGCTGTGCCCCGGGGTGTCGATGATGTTTATTTTGGTACCTTTGTAACGTACCGAGACATTCTTGGACAGGATGGTAATACCGCGTTCGCGTTCCAAATCGTTGTTGTCAAGAATCAAGTCACCGGTCTCCTGATTGTCACGAAAAAGCTTTGCCTGATGGAGCATTCTGTCAACCAGAGTGGTCTTGCCATGGTCGACGTGTGCTATAATGGCAATATTTCTAATGTTTTGCATTCTTTACTACTAATATTTTTAATTTGCAAAAATACGAAAAAAAAACGATATGGCATTTTTTTTCAATTCCTTTCAGTCCAATCGCTTTTTATTTCAGGTAGTGGGGCGGGTGGCGGATGGTCCATCAAGTTTTGGGATATAGTTTTTTGTTTTAGGGCGCAATAGTCCCCGCTTCGCTATTGAATACATCCACAGGATGTATTCTTCACTCCGGTATGCATTGAGAATTGAGAATTGAGAATTGAGAATTGAGAGGGCGGGAGCCATTCAGGAATTGAGAATTGAGA
>CAMVMF010000081.1 GCA_947168515.1 uncultured Bacteroidales bacterium | reverse complement strand
ATGATATTGCGGCTTGCGCCGCTTGATTTGTTAAAATTTTAATTCCGAACTATTGATAAATAGAACCTAATTATTAAATCAACCACTATGAAAAAGAAAATTTCTGTTTTGGTAATGGCCCTTATGACCTTTACGATGCTGTTCACCAGCTGCAAAAAAGACGACTCTGAGCTGATTCTCGGAACATGGACCCTCAACAATGCAAAGTCCTATATTGATTACACCCAGGGCGATATACATGAAAGGGAGGCTGCTGCTGACGAAAATGGAGTTGTCACTTTCTCTTTCCATTCGGACAATACGTTGGCGTTAATCTACAGATACGACGATGGCGATGAGGGTATTGAAACCGTATGGTACACTGTTGCCGATGGCAAACTTACCCTTACCATGGATGGCGACAAAGAGGTGCTGAACATCGAAAAGCTTGACAAGAAAAATCTTATCCTCGGTATGACCGAAAGTGAGACCATTGATAGTGTGCTTTACACAGAGAGTATTCACCTTGAGTTTACTCGCTAGCGATAAGATTATATCATATCAGAGGAGGACACACGACCTTTGCCGAAGTGTCCTCCTTATTTTTTGTAGGGGCAGTAAATTTGTTTAGAGGGCTCAATAATCTCCGCTTCGCTATTGAATACATCCACAGGATCTGTCCTTCACTCTGATATGCATTGAGAATTGAGAATTGAGAATTGAGAATTGAGAGGGCGGGAGCCATTAAGGAATTGAGAATTAAGAATTGAGAATTGAGAGGGCGGGAGCTACTCTGGAATTGAGAATTGAGAATTGAGAAAGGTGTGTATGGCTGGTATACACCACGCTATGAGTATCGGGTTTCTACGGGTGCTGCCTGGCCTCGGCAAAGGAAGCAAGCTTTCTTTGCAGTTGAAGAATCAGGAAAGCAACAGACTTCTGTCCCACTCTGAATATAGTAATTAATGGATTATTAATGGATGATTAATGGAAATTCGTGTTGAAAAATAGGCACATTCATTGTGGCTGCGGACTTATCTGGACGCTTGACGGTTGGATTCATGTAGTTGCTTAGGGAAAGCACTTGACCAAATACCCCCACACAGAGGTGCTAGGAGTGGCACGGTGTGTGGGGGTGTTATTGTGTTGCAGTTGTGCGGGACAGGAAGGAATCACTGGGGGACTATTCCACCGAGAGGCGGCGCGAGGCTGTGCCTTGCGGGCCGGAGACGGTCAGGGTGTACACGCCGGCGGCAAGTCCCGAGGTGGCTATCTGGGTGACACGCTGGCGGAGGGGCTGGCGCATCACCTCGCGGCCCATGCCGTCAAAGACGGTCAGCGTGGTGCCCTCTGCGGGCGGAAGGTCTAGGGTGAGGGTGACGCTGGCGTGGGCGGGATTGGGGGAGAGGACGAAAGCAGTCTGTCCTGGGACCTCGGCGATGCCCTCAGGCTGGCCAGGGTGGTGCGAGGTGTCGGGCATCTGGTCGCCGGTGTAGAAATATATTGGGTCGGTCCAAGCCGTCCACATCACCGTGTCGTCATGCACGGGACAAGAGTGGAGGCACTTGGCACGCAGGCGTGCCTGATAGTAAACATCCCGGCTCAGCAGCCGCTCGGAGAGTTCGTAGTATCCGCCGGTGGTTTCCACCACCTGCAGGCTGTCCAGCGGCATGTCGTAGGGGCCGTAGGCCAACTGGTACATCCTATGTTCGGCGGCATCGCTCCATCCGAACACGGCACTCCCCGCCATCATGCCCCCAAAGCCGAAGTCCTCCACCACCGGGCAGCTAATCTCGTCGGTGTCGGGGAGGGTGTAGATGGGAAACACGCAATCGATCCAGCTAAACGTTCTAGCTCTACCATTCCAAACTACAAGCGACCTATTACTGTCATCAATAACTATTATAATACTAGAAAAAGAACTGGTGTCGTCGTGTACGTATTCATAATCGCACTTTTTTATTTTCGTAGTTTGAAATCCTCTTATTAACTGTCCCGGTCGGAGTTCATCGAAGACACACACACCTAAGTAGGCAGTGTCGGTAACAGCAACAGGATGTTCAAAATAGAGGGAGTAGACCGGGACAACAGTATCCCAAGGATACATACAGTTAGGGTGGTCAAAATTCATATAATGGTCGCAAGGCCGCGTGCTATTGGAAAATACCGGGCGGGTGAAATGGTATTCAGGATTATTAAAGTCGTTGTTGTGAATCTTTATCAATACCCCTCTTACCTCAATGGGTTTTCTATGTGCTGAATCACTAAAACTCATGGCTATGTTGAGGCCTGTCACCCACCGCTGGGTCTTCTGGAAATCATGAAGGGTACAATAATACGTCCCTTGACAACTCACGCCATCATGACGCCATAATGTATTTGGGCCAACGTGAAAAAGGTGTGCCGAATCTCTGATACAAGGAATTGTGATTGGGTCCATCAGAAATGGGTTTATTGTGTCCTGCGCCCGCAGACCGAAGACAGAAATGGCTAAAATAAAAATAATCAATATTCTTTTCATGATATGAAATTTTAGGTGAGTACTATAATATCGTTTTTTTATGTTTTGCCCTTACGGGGATTTTTTTTCTTGCTGTTTTTCTGTAGGCTTTGCCTACAGCTATATCTGTGATTGCCTTTTCTGGGCGATTTTTGGATGTAGTTCTATGAATTTGTGTTATTCGATTTTAAGTCCGTGTGATGTTTCAAGTAATAAATACGTTAGATACCTGCGATTCGCGTTAAAACAAATTGCTGCTGGTGGTTACCGAGCCTATTAATGCCGAGGCAAATTCGGGATATTGCCCCCATGCCTGTGGAGACAAAAGGCAAAAAAGCGCAAAAATTAAGGATAATAAGTTTTTTTTTATAGTAGAATGTATTTAATAATAGTTGAACGTATTTTATATTTGATTGGTAATCATGTATTTACTTAAACAGTCATCAGCTATGTATTGAGTTTCCGACACTGCAAATATAGAAAAAAAATTTAAATGATGCGAAAAAAATATTCAAAACGGTGCAATAAGCATAGGAATACCAGAACACTTGGCGGTTGGATTCATCGAAATGGGATTTTTCTAGTAAACCGATTTGTCAAGGGTGATGCCCTAGGCCAGAGGTGGATGGACCTTTGGGGTTGCCATGAGGCCCAAATGAGTGGGTGTTATCCTTGCCATGGTCGTCGTGATGCTCCAGATAGGTGTGGAGGAAAGAACGCTCTAGCATAAAGCATGACAGATCATTGCCCGATAGGTCCAATGTCGTTTTATACTCCATGACACTTTGTGTCACTATCGACAGTCCGGCGGTCTTTCGTCACTCAGGGACGTAGGGTTGCAGGGTTTGCGATGACCCACACGCTGCGCAAGCTGACGGTTTCTTGTATGTGGTTTCTTCGGTAGGTGCTCTGAGCCCCAACGTTGTTGGGGGGTTGCCCCTCTAGGGCGATAGATAGAATTCTCGTGGGTAGGATATTTTGTATTTATTATTTTTTTTTTGAGCCGAAAAAAAAATGTATTTTTGCAAATTCAATTAATAGGTATGACAAATAATATAGATAAGCTTATAGTTGTGGGCGACAGGGTTTTAATAAAGCCTAACGATGCTGTCGACCGCACGAGCAGCGGCCTTTATCTGCCTGCTGGCTACAAGGATAAGGAGAATATACAGTCGGGTTACATACTGAAATGTGGCCCCGGATATCCGCTACCCAGTATGGATGAGGGCGAGTCGTGGAACCACCAGAAGGATGCACCGCGGTATCTCCCCCTGCAGGTGCAGCCCGGCGACCTGGCCATCTTTCTCCAAAAAAACGCCATAGAAATAAAGTACAACAACGAAAAATATTTCATCGTCCCCCAAAACGCTATCCTATTGGTGGAGCGGGACGAGTTCTAAATCATCTTTTCATAGTTATGACATCTAACGAAATACGCAGCCAGTTCTTGAAATTCTTCGAGAGCAAGAGCCATCATGTTGTTCCTAGCGCCCCCATGGTTGTTAAGAACGACCCCACCCTTATGTTCACCAATGCCGGCATGAACCAGTTCAAGGATATTTTTCTGGGTAATGTCGATGCCCCGTATCCTCGTGCTTGTGACTCGCAGAAGTGCCTGCGCGTCAGCGGCAAGCACAACGATCTGGAGGAGGTAGGCCACGACACCTACCACCACACGATGTTTGAGATGTTGGGCAACTGGTCTTTCGGTGACTATTTCAAGAAGGAGGCCATCGCCTACGCTTGGGAGTTTCTCACCGAGGTGATGCACATCGACAAGAACAACCTTTATGTCACCGTCTTCGGCGGCGACGAGAAAGAGGGCCTAGGAATGGACACCGAGGCCTACGAATACTGGAAAGAACACATAGCCGAAAACCGCATACTGAAGGGGTCCAAGAAAGACAACTTTTGGGAGATGGGGGATCAGGGCCCCTGTGGCCCCTGCAGCGAAATCCATGTCGACATTCGCGATGCGGCCGAAAAGGCCAAAGTGCCCGGAGCCGAATTGGTCAACAAGGACAATCCCCAGGTTATAGAGATATGGAATCTGGTGTTCATGCAGTTCAACCGTCTTGCCAATGGCACGCTGGAGCCGCTCAAGGCTAAGCATATCGACACCGGCATGGGTTTCGAACGCCTCTGCATGGTGTTGCAGGGCAAGAAGTCCAACTACGATACCGACGTTTTCCAGCCCCTTATCCAAGAGATAGCCAAGAAGGCCGGTAAACAATATGGCCAGAACGAGGATGCCGACATCGCCATGCGCGTGATAGCCGACCATCTGCGGGCCGTTTCTTTCAGCATTGCCGACGGCCAGCTGCCCAGCAACGCTAAGGCCGGCTACGTCATCCGTCGCATCCTGCGTCGTGCTGTGCGCTACGGCTATACCTTTCTGGGCTTCCGTCAGCCTTTCATGAATGAGTTGGTGGACACCCTGGTGGGCCAGATGGGGCACCAGTACACCGAACTGACCAAGCAGCGCGACCTTATCCACCATATCATCCTCGAAGAGGAGCAGTCGTTTCTGAAGACTTTGGCCAACGGAATCGGCCGTTTTGAGGATTATGTGGCTGCCCACGCAGGCCAGGACAAGAAAATCATCGATGGGGCTTTTGCTTTTGAGCTTTTCGACACCTATGGTTTCCCCGTCGACCTCACCCAGTTGATGGCCACCGAGAAAGGGTGGAACGTTGACATGGAAGGGTTCCAAAAAGGTCTGGAAGAGCAGAAAAACCGTTCGCGCGCCGCTGCTGCCGTGGAGAACGACGACTGGGTGGAGCTAGTGCCAGGTGTCAGTCAGGAGTTCCTAGGCTACGACACGCTGGAGGCCGAGGTGAAGATAGTGCGCTACCGCCATGTCAAGGTCAAGGACAAGGAGTTCTTCCAGCTGGTGTTCGACCACACCCCCTTCTATGGCGAGTCGGGCGGACAGGTGGGCGACCGCGGCGTCCTCACCCATGTGTCGGGCGAAGAGGTGGCCATTGTCAACACCAAGAAAGAGAATAACCTAATCGTACATATTGTCAACCAACTGCCCGAGCACCTCGATGCACCGTACGCTGCCAAGGTGAGTGCCGACCGCCGTGCCGCTATCGAGTGCAACCACAGTGCCACCCACCTGCTTCACAAGGCCCTGCGCAAAGTGCTGGGCACCCATGTCGAGCAGAAAGGCTCCAGCGTCGACGACCAGCGTCTGCGTTTCGACTTTTCGCATTTTGCCAAGCTTACCCATGAGGAAATCCGCGAGGTGGAGCGTTTGGTCAATCAGGACATCCGCAATGCCATTTCCTTGGAGGAACACCGCGCCATGCCTATTGCCGAAGCACAGAAATTGGGTGCCATGGCCCTCTTTGGCGAGAAGTACGGCGAGTTTGTCCGCGTGGTGAAATTCGGCGACAGCGTGGAGTTCTGTGGTGGCACACATGTGTCCAACACGGGTCGCATCGGCTCTTTCCGCATCGTAAGCGAGGGTGCCATTGCTGCCGGCATGCGCCGCATAGAGGCTGTGACCGGTGTGGCAGCAGAGCAGTATGTGGACAATATGCAGGATATGTTGGACAGCATACGCGGTTTATTCAACAGCAAGGACTTGGTTGGTGCCGTCCAGAAGGCCCTGGACGACAACGCTGCTCTCCGCGCACAGGTGGACCAATTCCACAAAGAGAAGATGCAGGAGCTAGGCAGGAAGATGGCCGATGAGCTGAAGGCGGGTCCTGTGCTGGTCAAGAAGGTGGATTACGAGTTAGGACAGCTGCGCGATGTGATGCTCGCCCTCCGCACCCAATTCCCCGACATGGCTGTGGTGTTGGGCAGCACCTATGGCGACAAGCCCTCGCTGCTTGTGGCCCTTGGCCAAAACCGTGTGGATGCCGGAAAGAATGCCGGCAATATCGTCCGCACCGCCGGCAAGGAGATGCAGGGTGGCGGCGGCGGCCAGCCGGGCTATGCCACGGCAGGCGGCAAGAACCTCGCCGGCCTCGACGCAGCCATGAAGGTGGCTGAAGGACTAATCTAGTCTTTGCGACTGATAAAAAAAGAAATCTCCGAGGGATGCACCCTCGGAGATTTCTTTTTTTTATGTCGTATGTGGTACTCGATGGGGCCTACCGCACGAGGAGGACGGTGCCTTTGGTGCGGATGATGGAGTTGCTGCCAGCCCGAGTGTAGGTGATAACGTAGGGGTAGGCACCTGTGGGTAGGGCTGTGCCATTATGCGATCCGTCCCACTGGAAGTGTTGGTCGTCGCTTTCGAATACTAGAAGCCCGCGACGATTGTAGATGGCAATGTGGAACTGGTCCATGTCGCTGGGGCAGACTATGAAGAATCGGTTGTTCTCGTTTTTGTTGGGTGTGAACACGTTGGGGCGATAGAAGCCAAAGGTGTCCACCTCAATCCAGAAGGTTGTGTCGACATGACAGCCAGCGGAGTTGTAGCTGCGCATGGTGGCCCAGTTGGACTCGGGGATATAGATGTCGAAATGGTGGGTGACCGACTGGCCCGAGCTGGTGCCACCATCGCCGAAGAGCCACTGGGTGTGGTCGCGCCCTTCAGATTTGTCGAAGAAGTTGACCACGGGGATTTCGGTGTCGATATAGTGGGGACTGTACTCGAAATTGAGTTTGGGAACGGGAACGGGCTGCACAAGGAAATCAATGGCGGCGATGTCGCAGTCGTCGGCAGCATAGCCTATGAGGTAGTAGCGGGTGTCTTGTGTGGGTGAGACCGTAATGGTTTGGTTCTCCTCCTGGCCGTTCAGGGAGGGGTCGGGTGGAATGGCATACCACAGATAGCGGAGGGCCCCATTGCCCGTGAGGGTGGCCACGCTGTCAGGACAAATCTTGCCGTGGGCGGGGACGGCGGTAATCTTGGTGGTGAGCAGGTGCACGTTGATGCTGTCCCATACCACACAACCTGAAGAGGCCGTGACTTTGAGATAATAGGTGGTCTTTTGTTGTGTCGGACGAACCATGAGTACATTGCCCGTGCAGATGGGTGTTTCGCCGGCTTGATTATAGTTGCGGAACCATTCAAATGTGCATCCTGACACTGGGGTAGACACCGTGATGTGGGTCTCGTGGCCGTTGCAGACGATGGTGTCGTTGCTATAGTTGAGTTGTGGGTTGTGGAAGTAATAAATGGTGTCGTAGAGAGTGTCGCAGCAGCCCGCCCGGTTGGTGTTGATTAGCATAAAGGGATTCATGAATTCCGTAAAGGTCCGTCGGATAGAGGTGCACCGGTTGAACGTGTTATCGTCGACATTGCCTTCGATGGTTTCATTGGCAAATACCCAACGACGGCTGACAAGGTCGTCTTCGGTCAGGTCGGTGATGGTGGCGGTGTCTCCCGCGCAGAGGGTGCGCTTGTCGATAGAGATTTGGTTGTCGGGAGGCATGATGGGTTTCACGATGAAAGACTTGGTGGTGTAGCAGCTAGAATCGCTGGTGTACATGGTAAGGGTGACGGCATGATTTCGCGTGTCGGAGAATTTGTATTCTGTTTGTTGTCCGCGCACAGTATCAATGACGGGGGTGTTGCTGTCGCTGCCGTCGTGGATAAACCAGGTGATGCTGCTGTCTACGATAGTGGGAGCGTTCTGCCCTTGATAAGGGATGCGTCCGAGGCCTTCGAAAGTAATGGTGCTGTCGCAGTTGGCCGTAAAATGGGCATCGATGATGGGCTTGGTGTTGCTGACGGTGGCGTAGACTGTGGATTCGAAGGGCATGTCGGGGTTCATGGCAGAGGTCATGACGCATTTATAGGTGGTGGTGCCCACTTCTTCACCGGTATTGGTGACAAAGTCTTCCAGGCGAGAGACATAGATGTGGTTGCTGCTGGTTGGGGATACCAAGCGGAATGGTACATTGGCCATTACGGCAGGGTTGCTGGTGTTGCCACTGTAGCCATTTGAGGCCACATACCAAGTATAGGAAATCAGACCTTCGGGAGCACGGAGGGTGTCGACGGCAGTGGATGAACCACCGGGGCAGCCTGATGAGGTGATGGCCATGGGCTGGCAGTTGCCTGCGATGTAGGCGTAGATGGGGTCGACATTGTATATGCAGTCGGAGGTGTACATCTCCACACGTATAGAGTCGTAGAGATAGTCTATTAAGCTGATGGCTACACGCGTCCAGTCTTTGTAGCAATAGCCGCAATAGGTGGCACCAGAGGAACCGCCCGGTCGGCCATCAATCCACGGGGAGGGCAGGGCCCCAGAGAAGGTGGGGGCAGGCACATTGTAGAAAAGGGCGGGAGTGAGGGGCGAATTGTTCCATTGGCCATTGGTATTCTTGCCCACCACACGGATGGTGAACTCACCTGCCTCTCGGGCAGAGTGGGAATATTTGCGTGCCACCACGGCATAGTCGATAAAGAGAAGGGCATTTTGTGGGGTGACGCGCATGGTGTAGTATAATGCTTCCGCACCCTTGTTGTTGCCGTCGGTGTTGATGGCGTTAACAGCGGTACCAGTGGAGCGCATATCGCCCAGGCGGATGCTGGTGTTGTGTGTAGGCGGAATACGCTGCATGCCTTGTCCGGTGGAATTGATGGTGAACTCGTCCAGACCGGCATCGGCAGAGGTGAAGATGGTAAAACGATGGTCGTTAGCATCTGAAAAGGTATGAGCACAGCCCGTGCCTGGATATGCACCGCAGGTGTATTGGCAGTAGCCCGAATAATAGGTTGGGCTCAAAATATCGGCACCTACGATTGGGGTCTTGCCAGTGCGGGCACAGGTGCTGAGGATGTTGGTGCCAGTGCTGCCACCTGATCCTATCACGCGGTCTCCCACACGGGCCGACCATGAACCTTGTCCGTTAGGCGCAGAGTTGAAGTTGAGGGGGTTGTGCAAGCCAGGGCAAGCAGGGTTCATCTGTGCCTGGGAAGCTGTAACGCCTAAGCAGAGAAGGATGATAATGAATAAACGCCGTTTCATGTTAACTTATGTTTTTTATCTTGAATATTTACTTCTAAAAGATGACACGCGTGTACTTATATTGTTGCAAAATAATCAATTATTTATAACTATTTAACTGTTTGTTGCAAATGGTGTACGAAGTTGGCTAGTTGTCTTTTTATGGGCATGGCTGCAAGTCTTATGTCATACTCTTCTGCCCAACTCGGGGAGGATGCTGGCTTTCCAACTGGTGTAGTCCCCCTCGATGATGTGTTCGCGGGCTTGGGTCACCAGCCAGAGATAGAAAGTGAGGTTGTGTATGGAACAGATTTGCAGACCGAGGATTTCTTCGGCCCGAATGAGGTGGTGGAGGTAGGCGAGGGTGTAGACGCGGTCGCACTCGGCGTGGCTTTCGGGGTCGATGGGTTCGAAGCAGCTCTCCCACTTTTTGTTCTTGATGTTGATGGTGCCGTGAGGGGTGAAAAGCAGTCCGTTGCGGCCATTGCGCGTGGGCATGACGCAGTCGAACATGTCCACGCCGCGTTCGATACCTTCAAGTATGTTGGCCGGCGTGCCCACTCCCATCAGGTATCGGGGCTTGTCCTTGGGCAGGATGGCGTTGACCACCTCTATCATCTCGTACAT
>CAMVMF010000080.1 GCA_947168515.1 uncultured Bacteroidales bacterium | reverse complement strand
TGGAATGGGTAATGAGCGAGTAGAGATAGAACTTGTCGTAGTCTATCTGCTCGGCAATTCCCAACCGCTTGTACTCATCCAAAACCTTTGTCAGTCCGCCAGTCATCATTTTTTCCGTTTTGATCAGTAACGAGAGATTTGCCAGTTTATTGCCCGAAGATGTCCGATTGTTTCAGGAAGCGGACGGTGTGCTGCTTGCCGTCGGCGGTGATGAGGGTCAACAGGTAGGAGGCTTGCGGGCGGGAGGTGAGGTCCAAAGAGTATTGTCCGGGGCCGTCGTGGGTGAGACGTACTTCCTCGCGGCGGCCGGTGAAGTCGGTGAGAATGGCGGTGGCTATGGGCTCATGACAAAGGATGGTCGCTTTGCCAGTGGTGGGGTTGGGGTAGGCACCTTGCTCCGAAGTAGGTGTATAAGTAGGTAGAGCCATTGGGTATTCCGCTCCTCGGCTCGTTGCCTCGCTCGCTGGCGAAAGGTCCGCGGGACACTTCTTTCTCCTTGTCGCGTTCTTTGCCCGTGAAAGAGCAGTTGTCTTGTATGCCGTTTTTAGTCATCATCAGTAGGATAACGAAGATGAGGCTGTTTTATTGCCACACGCGCTATTTCGGTTCAGTTCATTGCTTTTGCGGATTGAAAATCCTTATACTCAATGGGTCTGGATTGCAAATCCAGACCAGCGGTACGATACGAACATCCGCGGGGTCGGGAGCGGTCGTAGTGTTCATGCCCAGTGAAGCCACGACGGAAAGCGAAGCCAGTGCCATCCTGCGCCAAAGTCCAATTTGAGGCACTCATGCGGTTGCCAAGGTTTCTTTAAACATAGCGTGGAGATTCCAACCACTACTTTTGTTTCCCATTTCTTAATAAGTCAAGAGCGTGTTTATCATTTTTTATAAAAGAACTGAGAGTTTCAATATATCCGGATTTTTGCGAAGGAATAGTGATACTTATAGGCATACTAAGGGCTTGAAAATGAATTACTATTCCGCATATTTTGTAGTATTGATATAGATTTACGCTATACGGAGGCATAGAATCTTCTGTACCGTAATCAGACCCAATGATTTGAAGTTCTAGCCATTTTATTTGTCCAATCCGTTTAAGGAAGGATAAAGAAGGATAGGCTCTCCGTCCATATGAGATTTTATCTGGTTGAAATTGCAAATCTAGCAGAAAGAAGAAGTTGTCAACCAATTTTGAAATTTCTTCTGAAGAATTGTAATACATGATAGCTGTTCATTTATTATTTTAGGGTTAATTGAAATGAGATGTGATATCTCAGTCTCGGAGAATGCAGGCTTCGCCGTTGAAAAAGCAAATATCTTCTGCGAGTATAATGACCATCAGTTGCTGTTTAGGCGTATCCATCGGAGGAAGAATGGGTCTTCTATTTCGTAGTGGTCGGTCTTGACGACATAACCCAGTTTCATCAGGCGTAGTAGCGAACTGTAGGTGGTGCTGGTGGCCTGGCTGCGGTCGCGCAGAGGTTGCTGCAACTGCGACAGTTGGCGCAAGGTATAGCGGTCGGTACGGTTCAGGGTCTGCCACAGGCGCTCATAGTCCAAGTCGTGCATCCTCACCAAGGCATCTACAGCCTGTTGCACCACGCCGTCGGTCAGGTGACGGTATGTGACCATCTCCCACACCTGCGAGGCGAGTTGCTGTGTATAGTAGGGATGGCAAGAACTGATTTCCAGTATTTCCTCTGGGACGCTCGGCACATCGTTGGGCATACGGTTACGGATATATGCAAGGAAGTCGTCGTAGGGTATTTTGCCAAGCCTTATTATCTGTCCGAAGTGGTAGAACGGCGACTTCTTATTCTCGAAGATGGCCTCCATCATCGACTCTTGACTACCAAGCAATATGTAGTTCAAGTCCTTCTGTCGCTGCATAAGCGAGCGCAACTGTCGGTCAAATCCTTTGCCAATTTTCATCACCTCCTGAAATTCGTCGATGACCACGATAAAACGGTCTGTGGCTGATGTTACCTTGTCCAGCAGGGCCATTGCGTCTTCCAACAGCACGGTGGCGTTGGCCGTAGGTTGGAAATTCACCTCCAGTGCCCCCGTCACGGCATCCATTGTCACTGTGGGCGAAATGCGGAAGTGGGTCATTGCGTGGCGCAGCCGTTCCATTGGGTAGAGACGAAAAAGGGCTTTAAGCATCTGTGCCGCGAAGTCGCTGACGCTCATCACATATTGCAAGTCAAGCTGTATCTGCGGACGGCTACTATGCGACAATACACGCTGCACAAGGCTGCTTTTCCCGAAACGACGCGGACTGATGAGTACCAGATGGTTCTCGCTATCCAGTTTCTGCATAAGCAAGGTCGTTTCGTCCGTTCTGTCGGTAAAAAAATCGCCATCTACAATTGTTCCAAACTTAAAAGGATTCATATACTTAACGTTTTACTACTGCGAAAATATTCGCAACGAAATTTTTCGCAAAGATACGAAAGTTGAGTGATATGGCAAAATTAATTTTGGCATATCTGGAAATGAGGTATCGTCGTGATGGGCCTTGCGCCATCAATCTTTTCCTTTTCCGAAAAGGTGACTATGCACAGGTCGTCGCATTAATATCGTGCTCTTCATAATGATAATACTTCGACTGCAATGAAACTAATTTTATTCAAGACACAAGTGCTTATTGGACAAATTTCCTTATTTTTATCCATTACACATATTAAAAATGGATATTGCTGACCGTGGCGAATTCCGCGCGGTTATCGAGCGAAGATGTCCGACTGCTTCAACAGGCGGACGGTGTGCTGCTTGCCGTCGGCGGTGATGAGGGTCAACAGGTAGGAGGCTTGCGGGCGGGAGGTGAGGTCCAAAGAGTATTGTCCGGGGCCGTCGTGGGTGAGACGTACTTCCTCGCGGCGGCCGGTGAAGTCGGTGAGAATGGCGGTGGCTATGGGCTCATGACAAAGGATGGTCGCTTTGCCAGTGGTGGGGTTGGGGTAGGCTTTCACCGCGTCGGGTTCTTGTTGTTTTTATCGAACTTCCAACTGCCCACCCAGGGAGACTTCCACACCAGACTCCAAAAAAATGTCATTATCAGCATCGATAATCACATCTGCACTTGGTGAAATAATCACGTCTCCATACGGAATACCATTGGTGACATGATGCCCAGCACACACTGTAGACCCAGCGAAAGTGCACTATTGTCGTTGCGGATTGAAAATCCTTATACTCAATGGGTCTGGATTGCAAATCCAGACCAGCGGCACGCAGCCGAACATCCGCCAGTTCGGGATGGATTAACAGTGTTTCACTACTACTGAGTATTTTTTTTATTTGATACATAGAACAAAAATGCAATAATAGCACCACCCCATAACCATCCAAGCATCGAGGTGAAATTCCATTTGCCAAATATATTAGGCGAAATTAGTGACCCCAAGGCCCAACAAAGAAACCCAAAGTACAGGTTCATTAGAGCAAAATACAAAACAGGGTGTCGTTTCGCAAGATGAATCATGAAGGATTTAATTATATTTTTTGGCTGTTTTTTGGCTGTATTCATTTGTGACATGATTAATTGTGAGTGTTATTGTAATGAACAGAAATTTTGCAAAAATTTGTGAGTGTTTTCGAATGCAAAGATAGGAATAATTTTTAAGATGGTGAAATTATTTTTGTTTTGGTGGCGATTTAATTCGGCGTTTAATTTTTTTGAAGGGGGCTTAGGGCTCACCTAAATAGGAGAAGAGGATTTGGAGTTATCCGCTGTAGCGTTTTTATTTTACAATGTGCTCATGGCCTTTGTCTGGCGGGGGGAGAGGCGTTTTTGGTCGGGGCGGTTCTTCGCTTCATTTTTTTTTCAGTGGTGCTGACTCGCTTAATCTAATTTGATTCATAGGTGCTCGCGACCTTTGGTTCAACTCCCTTTCAGGGTTGCCGGTGGGGCGGAGTGAGAAGAAACTTCCAGTGGATGTTTCGATAGCGAAGCGGTGAACAAAAAGGAGGCCTGGGGTGAGGTTGATTTCGCGGGCGAGGAGGCGGCTGCCTACGGCTACACCGCTTCACTTCGGGAAAACAAGCAAGCTCACTTTCCACTCAGTTTCCGCAGCTCCCGCGGTCTTCTTGCTACAGTCAGGGAAGTAGGCCATAGCAAGGTCTTGCTTTGATTGGTAATGCATAATAATGAATATTTAAATGAAACCATAGGCCCGGAGGCCGGAATTAGAATCAAGGAAAAATTCATATTATGCATCTAGTCGCCAGCAAGACAATAATAATAAACCACGGCAGGCGCAATGAGTGCCTGCCGTGGCGAATAACTGGTTATGTTATAGTAAAGTATAGCATAATTACAGTTAAATAAAAACATATTCCATCATTCCACTATGATTTTACGAGCAACCGTTCCTTTCGCGCCTGTTAGAAGGAGGTAATACCCTCCTCGTTTGAGATTACTGACATCGAGGGTGCAGGATGAACCTTGTACTGATTGTTGAAACATCAGTTGGCCAGCGGCATTGTAGAGTTCAGCCCGACTGAAGGCTTCGGCATTTTTGACGGTGAGGAGATTGCGTACAGGGTTAGGATAAATGGAGACTTGAATGACATCGGCATCGTCGATACCTGACGAGGAGAGGGTGGTGAAGGTCTGGCTGGTGGGTGTACCCAGTTCGCGGTTTTGGTTAAAGGGGAATAGCCATACTTGATACTCGGTATTCGCAGACAACGGTTCGTCTGCGGTGCCGTAACTGCCTATAAGGTCATGGTTCCATGTCTCCCAGTTGTTGTCCATGAGGTAGTTTAATACAGACTCCGCATCTGTGAGGTTGTGATTGACAAATGTTGCAGTTTTGCCAGCCGTGAAATAGAAGTAAGCCGTCTGGTCATTCATGGATGTCTCAAGGTGACAGCCGTAAGACGTGACGTCGGTTATCGACAAGCCGATTTCGGCCAGCCCTGTACCTCCCGTTGTCAATGTGGTCTCGAACACTGTCTTGCCAAAAGTCCCGGTTAGCTCACCCGCATTGTCAATCGAAATGGTGTATATGGGTATTTCCGTCCCGGCATTCAAGCCGGTAATGTGCAGAGTGGTGTCCGCCAGATACAAAAATCCACTGGGGTATTGGCTGACAAACATCTCAAATACTTCCTGTTCTGTTTTCGTAATACCCATGTTGGCATAGTTCTGCACCATCTCTGATACAGCATTATTACGGTCTATCATTGCGTAGTAGCCATAATCCGACTCAGATTTGTCGAACACTACGGTCGCAGAATTGTCTGTAATGTTAGAGACGGTAACGCCAACAGTAGTAGATGCTTTTGCTATAGATGGCATCATTGTAACTACAATAGCAGCCATCAGTATCATGAATTTTCTCATACTTAATTAGTTTAGTTTTGACGATAAAATGAGATACAATTCTGGAATGCGGATGTCTGTCGCATTTATGCGTTCTAATGTGATAGTGGTACCTTCGTATGTTTTGATGCTGTATCCGCTTTCGAGACAAGAAACATCGCTGTCTTTCCATCTGTAAAGAACCTCTGTCTTTTTCGTCATTGGATTCTCATTTTCGATGGGATTACGTTTTATCGTGATAATGCCGTATGCTTTCGTCTTCATGGACATACTGGACGAATCCAAGATATAGCCTTTCGACGTATAGCTGTTAATGAGTTCCTGAGCTTTTCGTTGGGCCTCTTTTTGGAATTCAGCCACATCGGGACTACCATTGATACGTTTCACTGTAACAGAAGAAGCGGTGCTCGTATCCGATGCTGGGTCGGCTAATGTTGCCAATAGGTTTTTACTATCTAACGAGGCTTTATATTTCCCCAAATAATCAGTTGGTATCTGGGCATTGCACGATGTAAATCCAAAGAGTAATGCGATTATTATTACTGTTTTTTTCTTCATTGTTAAAAATTTATATGTTAAAAATTCTTGTGATGTTTTCTATTTGGCTTGATTAGTAAGTAAAATGGTAAATGGTGGTTTCTCCACCCATTGTGATTGTTTTTGAAATCGGGTATCCGTCTGGATCATAGGCGTATGAGCATTGTGCATTGCTTGATATCAGAGTGGTCATGTTGTTCTCGTTCCAGCACATAGCGTAAGCGAGGAAGATAACGCTATTTCCCAGCACTCCCTCGAATATCATATTGGTCACGCTCATGGTTTCCATCCCCATCGGGAAGCGCATTGGGTTGGGGTGGCTGTCGTACTGCATGTTGCTCATGATGGGCTGGCCGTCGCAGGTGATAGAGATGACATTGCCACCGTTCCATTCGAAGAGGTAGGTGCTGGTCTCCACGCTGCCGTCGTCCGCAGTCTTATTGGCTTGCACAGTTGACACATGGCCGTCGTCAGCGTAGGAGTATGTCAGCTCGCACGGGACAACACTGTCATAGGTCTGCTGACATAGATTGTCCGTAAACATCAACGGCAGCAGGAAGGTCTGCCGCTCCAGCCGCCCGTCGGCGCTGTAGTGGTAGTGCATCGCGCCGCCAGGGTAGGCTGTGCCTGCGCCGTCGTAGGGGTAGACCCTCGCCAGCCTCCCGTCGCTGTATTCAAATACGGTGCGGCCGAGCGACGAGCCGTCGTACATCGTGCAACTGATTTCCTTGAGCAGGTCGCCCTCCCAGGAGAAGTCGTAGGTGAGGTAGTCGAAGGTACCCACGCTGTGGACGATGCGGCTGATTTTCCTGGCGGGCCACATTTCTTCCGTGTCCGAGCTGCCGCCTTCTGTTGGAGTGTGTGCTGTTGGCGGGTCTTTCTGACAAGATCCAAGCATCATGA
This sequence comes from uncultured Bacteroidales bacterium, assembly GCA_947168515.1. Lineage (GTDB taxonomy): Bacteria > Bacteroidota > Bacteroidia > Bacteroidales > P3 > Colimorpha. The sequence goes on along the minus strand of CAMVMF010000080.1, from coordinate 3,357 downwards.
CGAACAACGAGACGACAATTGCTCTTAACACAAGTGCGGTTTTCTTGATATTCATTGTTCTTTTCTTTTTAATTCTTGAATATAGTCTGATGTGATGCCATATAATAAATCCAGACTTGATAATTTATCACACAACAAAGTCAGTTGATACACGTTATTAAAACCGTGTAGAGCAACTGCTCTATGCCTTGGGTGTGAACGGCAGGGAAGAGTGAGTTGCGAGGTTCAAAATACAATCACGCTCTCCCTGCTTCGGCACCCTCTCTTTTTTGCCCCGACACAACGGCGCACCTTTTGTGCGGGGCTTCGTCAAATGAAGTACATTCTGTTTGAAAATTTTGTGCAAACATCACAATTGTGTGTTTGCGTTTATTTGGTAGCAATGCAGGTATATTCTCCACTTGTCGTATTGTGTACGACAGTCACATGGTAGCCATTGTCCACTTTTTCAGCAGTCCATGTTGCTGCCGCATCCTTGTTGGTGGTTGTATAAGTCTGCGTTTCTTTTGTGGCGATGCCGTTTGCTGCCGCATTCTCATCGACAATGTTTATTTCGTGTCCTTGTCCGGACAGCTCAATTACATTGTCAATAAATGTCTTCCATTCCTCATCACCATACAAAGTGGCGCGGTGTTCCTCGCCGTCAATGGTGTAAAGAACGGTACGCACAGTACCGACTTCTGCAACAGAGCCTTGTGGCTCGACAAGAGTTTCTTTCTGACAGCCAACGGCCATTGAACTAAGCACTGCCAAAAGCGCAACTGAAATGATTTTTGTTTTCATTTGATCGTTTTTTTTAGAGTTAATAAACTATATTTCATCTAATTTGTTTCTAATAATAGCGTTTCTCTGTATCTTGTTATTGATGTGGAAAATGCAAACTGAATGTTTTTGCCGAGACAAGACCAGAACATCGTTATTGTCGATGTCTTCATCAATTTTCTGGGGGTCTTCTTTTGATATTAGATTAAATTCTATTGAACTGTTTTTTTCGACTAGTTCCCTATATTCTTCGGGGATAACAGGCATGTTGAAATCGTTTAGAATCACATTCCATGCGGAATCCGTCGTTGCTTCTATAAACGTCACATCGACAAAAACGGTGTCGTTGACTTTGTAGTCCTTAATATAGGATACACCGATGCCGGCCACGTTCTCATAGCGGGTGTAAAGTTCGCTGACCTCTTTTGAGGGGAAGATGTATTTCCATTGCAGGGCGAGGCAGAGGATGACGGCCTCGACGAGGGCCAGAATGGCTACGATCAGCCAGAAGCGTTTTTTGTTGAACGTTTTCTCGCTGAGCCGAATGGATGAAAGCTTGCTTTCATCCCGAGGCGCGGAAAACGAGGGTCTCGAAGAATCCAATGGACGTTTCATAGCTGCTGGATTATATTGCCCACGGTGTCGCAAATCGCGGCGGCGGTATGCTCGGTGGTGGTGGTTACTTTGACATAGTCGCGCGTGGCGGCAAAGGCCTTGTCGGCGTTAAGGGCGATGAGCAGGAAGAGGCAGGCCGCGATGGAGTAGGACGGGAGGCGGAGGGAGAAGAACTCCTGCCGACTGTTACAAGCTCCTGTGGAGCGCGTAGAGGGGTCGACGTGCGTGGAAACGGAATTGTAGCTACCGGCGAGGACGAACCCCAGCCAGCGGCGACGGCGGCGGGAGAGGCGGCCCAGTCGGTCGGCATAGCGGGCCATACGGTAGGGTCGGTGGCGAAGGCGGAGCGTCTGCCGCATAAGCCAAAGGCTACGGACGGCGCGCAAGGCTACCACAGCATCGGCGACGGCAAGGACGAGGACAGCGACATTGAGGGGTGAGGGTCCCACCGGAGCGGTGTGCCACAGGAGGCTTGCCGCCAAAGCGAGGACGAAGAGGCAGAAGACGAGCAGGTAGCGGTCGGCCTGACGGCGGAGCTGGAATTGCGGAAGACGGTCGCTTTCAACCACCGAATGAATTTGCTCTGTGGAGAACGGCGGTATCCGTGAGGCGACGTCATCCATTAGCCTCTGTGCAGAATGCAGCCGATGGATGTCGCTGTCCGTGATGGGACTATTGTGTCCTCTCTCCTCTTGCTGGACAAAACCTAGCGATTCTTTTTCTTTATTCATTGATAATCAGTATTATACCACCCCATACAAATGATATTATAAAAAGGTAAGGAGAGGGTGGTTGATAATTATTTGTGGATTAACATTTTCAATTTGTATAAAAGTCGTGACATTCGTTTACGTGCATTGCTTTCTGTGATGCCCTCGGTGCGTGCGATGGCGCTGTAGGAGTCGTCGCTCAGGTAGTGGTCCAACAGGTTGCGTTCGCTGAGGTTGAGTTGTGCCGTGAGTTCGTCGAGCAGGTTCCAGTCATCGCGGGATGGGTTGTCGGTGAGATGTTCCTCACTGTCATTTATTTCATTTCCAAAGTGTTCGGTTCCCCTACGGGGCTCCAAGCCGTAGAGGTCGCAGACGGACTGGAATTCTTGGTGATTGGGGTTGCGGAGGTAGTCTATGACGGCGTGGTAAGAGATTTGGTATATCCAGGTTGACTCAGCACTGTCGCCACGGAAACGGTCGAGGCCGTACCGACTGAACTCCGTCCATATCGCCACGGCGCACTCTTGCCGTAGTTCATCGAAATAGAATGCATTGCCACCACAGTACCTAAGACAGATACTGTTTATGATCTGGCTGTTGCGGTTCAGCAGGTCGCCGAATTCTATTTCTTGTTGCTGCGTGGGCATCGGGGATGGTTTCAATCTATTTCATATTCATATATTTATAAACGTTTTTATGGCAATTATATTGTATTGTTCCATTCATATTATGTGCGATTATTTGGGATTTGTATTCGTTTTGTTCTTTTGCCATATTAGACGTAAAAATTTTTGAATTGTGTGACAAAGGAGTGAAATTTTTTTGAAGATTTTTTGGATAGGGTTTGTCTTCTGGTTGGTAAGGTTGTGTTTTTTTCAAAAGTCGCTTTAGGAGATGGGGCTACAAGGTGGATGGAGAGGATGGGGTTAATGGGTGTGACTAGCAGTTGGTCAGGATTTGCAATCCAGACCAACTGAATATGAGTTTTTTTTAAAAGCGCATATACGGCATCTTTTTCTCCTTTTTTGGGGTTCAATGGAACCCCATTGTGCCCCTCTGAAAGGGGGAAAACCGGCACGTCTATCAAATTGAGAATAAAAGGTGAAAACTAAAAGGTTTATGAGGATTAACTCCGCGTATCTCACGTATATTCACGTATTTTTATCCTCGTGATACTTGGAAAAGTAAAAGGTAAAAACTAAAAACTAAAAGGGTGGGTGGGGTTGAGAATTGAGAATTAGGAATTGAGAAATGACTCGGGAGGCAATAA
>CAMVMF010000079.1 GCA_947168515.1 uncultured Bacteroidales bacterium | reverse complement strand
ATCGGGGCTTGTCCTTGGGCAGGATGGCGTTGACCACCTCTATCATCTCGTACATGGTTTCGGTGGGTTCGCCCACAGCCAGTCCGCCGATGGCGTTGCCGTCGGCCCCTTTGGAGGCGATGTATTCGGCCGACTGCCGTCGGAGGTCGGGGTATTTGCAGCCCTGCACGATGGGGAAAAGGCTTTGCTGGTAACCGTAGAGGGGCTCGGTCTCGCCGAAACGCTGGCAGCAGCGGTCCAGCCAGCGGTGGGTGAGTTCCATCGCTTTTTTGGCATAGCGGTAGTCACTCTCGCCGGGGCAGCATTCGTCGAAGGCCATCATGATGTCGGCCCCGATGATGCGTTCGATGTCCATCACCCGCTCAGGGGTGAAGAGGTGTTTGGAGCCGTCGATATGGGAGCGGAAAGTGCAGCCCTCCTCTTTGATTTTGCGATTGTCGGCCAAAGAAAACACTTGGAATCCTCCGCTGTCGGTGAGCAGGGGCCGTTCCCAGCCATTGAATCCATGAAGGCCGCCTGCCGCCTTGAGGATGTCCAGCCCTGGGCGTAGGTAGAGGTGGTAGGTGTTGCCAAGGATGATTTTGGCATCCACATCTTCTCGTAACTCGCGTTGGTGCACGGCCTTGACGCTGCCTTGGGTGCCCACCGGCATGAAGATGGGGGTGGGGATGTCGCCATGGTCAGTATGGATAACGCCTGCGCGTGCGTTGGTTTTATTATCGGCTTTTATAATGTCAAATTTCATAAGTAGCAACCTCTCAGTGTGTCAGATAAGAAAGTTATCAACAGTTAGTTGATATTTCAATGTGCAAAGATACAAAAAAAATCGAAAATATTATATAATTTTGCAACTTGATTAATTAATCAACAAAATGGACTTTTCTCATATATTGACAGACCCTTACACGCTTACGCTAACCATTGTCATGGCGGTAAGCCTGGTGGTTTTATGTGTTTATTACGGCATTTTCCATTACCGTGTGGGCCACTACAAAGGCCCCAAGAAAGCTAAAAACAATAATTCTGCCCAACAGAACTACCCTCCCGTGTCGGTCGTGCTGACCTCGCAGAACGATGCCGAATGGCTGAGGACCAACTTGGTCTATCTGTTGGAGCAGGACTACCCTGATTTCGAGGTGGTGGTGGTGGACTATATGTCCAAGGATGAGACCCAGTTTGTGCTTAAAATCCTCTCGGAGAACTACAAACACCTCAAGGTGGTGCCCCTTGGCGAGAATGCCAACGGCTACCGCGGCAAAAAATATCCCATGTCGATGGGCATCAAGTCGGCCAAGAACGACATACTGGTTTTCGCCGACCCCAACTGCCGCCCCATCGACCTGACCAATTTCTGTTGGCTCAAAGAAATGGTGGCAGGCTATGTGAACGACAAGACCGAGGCCGTGCTCGGCTACTGTGGCATCCAGCCCAAGAAAAATCCTTTCAGCTGGCTGCAGCAGTACGACAATCTGACCTATAGCGTCCAGTACCTGGGGGCGGCCATCATGCGGCGACCCTTTACCGGCAATGGGCGCAACCTCAGCTATCGCCGCAGTATGTTCATGCGTAACCGTGGCTTTATCTACCACTACAACATTCCCGACGGGGCCGACGATATGTTTGTCTATCAGAATTGCAATGGCAAAAACACACAGGTGGTGCTGAGCGAAAACTCCTTCACCGTGGTGGAGCCTATGAAAACCGTGGCCCAGTGGAGGTCGTATCGCAAGCACCGTTCGGTCACCCATAAGTATTATTCTTTATGGACCAAGCTGTCCCTCCTGGTCGCCCCTTGCAATGTGGTGCTTTTCTATCTTGCCGGCGCGCTCCTGCTGGTGAGCGGAACCATGCCGTGGCCCGTGCTGGCGGCGGCTTTGCTGCTCAAATTGGCATGGCAGATTGTCGCCACGGCCCAGGCGGCCAAAAGACTCATGGTCAGACCCGCAGTCTATTGGCTCTCGCCCCTGCTGGAAATTTATTTTTTGGTTGCAAATACTATTTTGACATTATCTCCGTTACCTAAGAAATAAAAGGTTAAACGGAATAAAAAATGGAAGCTCGACAACTCAGCGAAAAAGCGCAACGCGACTACCAGCTAGTCCTTGCCGCCCGTGAAAAAGGCGACCAAAAAGCTTATGCCGATTTGATGAGTTTCTACCGCGAGCCCATCTATCTGATGTTGCTCCGCATGACCCATAATCCCACCGAAGCCGACGACCTGACCATAGAGACTTTCGGCAAGGCCTTCTGCCAGCTCAATACCTTCACGCCCCAGTATAGCTTTGCCACTTGGCTGTTCACCATTGCCAGCAATCGTGGTCTCGACTTCCTCCGCAAGCAGCACATGGACACCGTCTCCCTCAGCAATATGTCGGTGAGTAACGACGACGAATCCTACGAATACCCACTGCCCTCTCCCGACGACAACCCCGAAGAGGCTTTGATTGGGCAGCAACGGGTGTCGATCGTCCGGCAGGTGGTGGAACAGCTGCCGCCCCGCTATCGCCAGATTGTCAAGATGCGGTATTACGAGGATATGTCGTACGAGGAGATTGCCAAAGAACTGCATATCCCCCTGGGCACTATGAAGATCCAGCTTCGCCGTGCCCGTCAGCTCCTTGGCCAGATTGTCCAACAACATAAGAACAGCCTATGAAGCATCGATTATCTCTTTTCCTCTTGGCCTTAGTTGTGATTGCCACCCCGTTGCAGGCACAGAAAAAAAAGTCTTCCATCGAGGTGCAACGTATGTCAGGACTGTATGTTTTTGTGGATGCGGGTTTGCTTATCCCCAATAACAAACAGGCCAATTTCTACAGCGGCCGTCCCGAGAATTCCAACACCATCAACCGCGTCCTCAACAGCGAGACCTATGGCACCCAGATTTGGAGCAGCTTGGTCGATGGCGGCTATATCTCCCCCAGCTCCATAGGCGACTACTCCCAGCTGCAGGTGGTGGAGTATCCCAATATGTACTACCGCCTCACCTATCAGCTGGGCCTTGGCTTCCGCTATGTCTATGAGAGCGGCTGGGGCTGGCTCCTCAGGTTCGACTACAGCCAACTTACCGCGGCAGGCCAGTTCAACCTCTCCAGCAACAACGGCACCGGTATCCTCGGACACGACCAGTATGTCACCTGCGACATCTTCGGTGTCGAACGCCGTACCCTTATCGATTTTGGCATCACCAAACGCTTCCCCCTCACCCAGCTGATAGACCTTGAGGTGGATTTTGGTTTCGACCTCAACAGCACCCATGTCAACCAAAACGGCATCCGTGTGGCCGGCAACACCTATAGCATTCTTGATATCTGGGGTGGCTATCCCCCCTCTTCATACACAGGTACATACGAGTATTTCAACGAAGGACGTATCGGCATCGGCGGCTTTGGGACCTTGGCTGTCAGCTACCTCTCCAAGGTGGGCAGCATCGACCTAGGCTACTCGTGCTACTATATGCAGACCAAGTTCTCCAACTATAACGAGAACGACTGCTACGCCCTGCAGCATACCGTTTTTTTGCGTTTCAACGTAAACAACTTTAAGTTTTTTGACTAGAACCAAATTATTTATAAATAATACCTTTTTAAATTAAATGATCCAGTTAACAGACCTTTCGCAATCCGATCACACGCATTTCGCCAAAGATCTATTTGAATCGGCTTTTCCTGACGAAGAGCGACCTCCTTTCGGGGAGTTGAAGAATCGTAACAAAGAAAAATTTCATTTCATGGTCGCCACCAACGAAACCGACGACGGCGACGACCCCGTTGGAATCCTCACCTATTGGACTTTCGACGAGTTTGTCTATATCGAACACTTTGCCATCGCTGAGGATTTGCGCAACCAAGGACTCGGCAAGGTGGTGTTCCTCAATTTCCTTTCGCAGCAGAAAGAGCAGATAGTGCTTGAGGTGGAAAAACCGCACGACGAAGTGTCGGAAAACCGTATCGAGTTCTACAGCAGTATGGGACTGATTTCCAATCCTTTCGATTATCTGCAGCCCTCTTATCATGGAGACCAAGTAACTGTGCCAATGATAGTTATGACAAAATACGAAATTGACGACGAGGAATTTGCCGAAATTCGCGATATTTTATACCGAGAAGTCTACAAATGCAAGCCTTCTAGGTTCTGATGACTAAAATTTTTTTTCATCGCAAAATATAGAAGAATAGTGCGTTGCAAAGATGCGAACAAAAAAAATGAAAAAAAAATTTGCTCATTTCGAAAAAGTTCGTATCTTTGCAATCGCTTTTGAGGGACAGAGACCTCAGAAAACAAGATGGCTCCTTAGCTCAACTGAATAGAGCATTTGACTACGGATCAAAAGGTTGCAGGTTTGAATCCTGCAGGAGTCACGAAAGATAGCCAAGTTCCGCTTGGCTATCTTTTTTGTTTGTACCAAGGAGCTGAAAACAATATTTTGTTGGCTTTTCCGTTTTTTATGATGTTAATGCTTATACTGTCATGAAAAAGTTCTTTTTAGCCTCGCTTTTCTCATTCGTTTTTGGGGGGATCCTTGTTGCGCAGAACCCCACCGATGTCTTTTCCCGCATTGAAAAATCCATCCAGTATCAACGCTACACCGACGCTTATGCCGTGGCCGATAGCGTCCGTACCGACGCCTTGCGCCGCATGGGTGCCACAGGGGTCACTAACGAAATTTCGCGCACGTTGCTCACCTCCACGTGGTATATGGAGGTAGCGGCCATCAACTACCAGGAGGATGTCAAAGACAGCAGCCTGGCCCGTTTCCGCGCCATCCTGCCCTACATGAACACGGTGGACCGCTCTCTGTGTTACCTCTTTCTTGAGGATATCGACTCCGCCTTGGTGGACTCCATTGCATTGCGCAACGTCTCCAACAACCAGATAGCTCCGTTTTGTTCCTTGCCCAATGAGCGTAATTTCAACGTTACGCCCACCATGTATGACATGGTCATGCACATGGCCAAGGACCGCGTGCCGCTGGAGCAGCGCATCGGGCTCTTACAGCAGTTGGTGGCGTGGTATCGAGCCATGCCTGCCACGCGTGAGAACACCGCCCTCCTGCTCTTCAACGAGCGGGACTATGTCCGCAGCCTTGCCCAACGCCCAAACACGTCTCAAGGGCGTAAGTATGCCCTCTACCATGAATTCCTCAACCGCTACCGCCGTGTCGACGACCCGCAGGTGGCCTCTCTCTATTATGAGCTGGCTGGGCTATACGATGCCGACAGCAACTATCTCACCGCTTTGGCCTATTGCGACAGTGCCATCAGTCGTTACCCGGAATCTGAATGGGGCGTGGCCGCTGCCAATCTGCGTGAAAAAATCCTAACAAAATGGATCTTTGTAAAAATGGAAGCGGCCTATCCTAAAGGCCGCGATATCCTTTGCAGTGTGAAAACGCGCAACGTGAAGACCCTCTACTATCGGATTGTCGATGCCTCCAATACCCCTCAGGATTATACGTCCGACAATGCTTTGCGGAATCATTTGTTGGGCTGTAAGGTGCTTCGGCATTGGTCTCAGGATTTGGAGGTGAATCCCGACTATCGCGAGTATAAGCATTATGCCTATCTTCCCTCTCTCCCTTCCGGCCATTATGCGTTGCTGGTCTCTGCCACGCCAGATTTCAGTTCCGATGGCTTTTATATGTGCGACTTTAGTGTCTTCCCGGTTGCGTTTGTCAGGACCAAAGATGTTTGCGAAGGCTATTTGGTTGACTATGCTACCGGTGCTCCTATCCCCAACCAAAAGGTATTGCTGCAAAAGAGTAAAAACTACTCTAATGACTTCAAAACTCAGAATCAGACGGTTACTGACAAGCATGGATTCTATCGGTTCGACAGGCCCCTCTCCGAGGGATACGGAATACGGTATCGTGTACTGACCCATTATGATGGAATAGAGGTCGCCAGTAATGATTATTGGCATTCCGACAATAAGGACTCTGTGAATACCGAGTATCAGGTTTTCCTCGACCGACCTGTCTACCGCCCCGGCGACACCCTCCAGTTCCTTTTGGTCGAGGGAGAGGTGCGCCATAACCAGGAGGGAAGAACCGTTCAAGGCGACAGCCTGATGATAGCATTGCGGGATGTCAATTGGCAAACGGTGGATTCGCTCTACGCTGTCACCGATGCCTATGGCAGCATCAGCGGCAGGCTGGTGGTCCCGGCTCAGGTGCTGCCCGGCATTTTTACATTGCAGGCCTTCCAGCGCCAACCCAATGCCAAGTATGTCCAAAAATATACCAGAACTGTCAAAGTGGAGGCATACAAGCAGCCCAAATTCACGGTGACGCTCAAGTCTGCCGACCGCCGCGATGCCTCCGGACTCTCCCTTCAGCCTAAGATGGGCGACAGCCTGGTGGTGGACGGCTTGGCCGCCTCATACAGCCAAGTGCCCATTTCCAATGCTAAGGTCAGCTATCAGGTGTCGCGCTCTTTCCTCCGCCCTTGGTGGCGCCGATTCTATGGTGGCCCGTGGGGAGGAACGACTGTCGTGGCTTCCGACAGTTTGCTCACCGATGCCGAAGGCCATTTCCGCATTGCCTTCAAGGCTGTCCCCGACAGCTCCATAGAGCTCTCCACCAAGCCCTGCTTCGTCTATACGGTCAGGGTGGATGTGACCGACCTCAACGGTGAAACACATAGCCAGAGCTTGCCCCTGCGCCTTGGCTATGAGAATAGTTTTATCAATATCACCTCCACAGGCAGCATGTCCGTCTGGAATGCGGTGGAGTACCAATACTGCGACCTCAACGGTACGCCTCTGCAGGGCGATATGACCCTGTCGGTAGAGCGTCTGCGACAGCCTAAGCGTCTGTGGCTGGACCATGCCATGATAGATGGTCAAGCGCGTCATACCATGCCCGAGTCCGATTTCCGCCATCGGTTCCCCTATACGCCGTATAGTTATGACGAAACCCTCATGAGGAAGTGGCCTACGGAGAAGGTGGTTTTCCATAGTCCCATCCATTGCCAGGGACTCAACAGCAATTCGGTGCCGTTGCCCAGCCTAGAGCCTGGCGCTTATCGCATACGCATGAGTTGTGGCGACATTAGCAACGAGTCTGTGGTGGTATACACCCCGTCCGGGTCTTCTAAGGTGCAGACGATGGACCTGCTTTGGTTCGACCAGAGCCATTCCCAGGCCCAGGTGGGCGACACCGTCCTCATCAGGGTTGGCTCCCGCCACCACGATGTCACGGCTGTCTATCAGCTGCTCCACGACCGACAGGAACTCGACCGTCGGCTGCTGCTAATCGATGACAATATCACCACACTCCGCATCCCTGTCACCGACCGCATGCTGGGTGGTTTCGACATCTGCCTTTATGCTGTCAAGGAGGGCCGCAGCGTGTCTCAGCATGTCCGCGTGGAGGTCCCCTTTGTCCACAAACAGCTGGATGTGCAGTTCCTTACTTTCCGCGACAAACTCATTCCCGGTGAGCGTGAAACCTGGACCCTGAACCTGAAGCGCAAAGCCGCCACCCCTTCTGGGCGACAGCCTGTGGCAGTGGGCGACGGTGCCGCATTGCTGCTCACCATGTACGATGCATCGCTGGACACATACGGCAGTCTCGCCTACGCTTGGTGGCCTTGGCGTAATGCCTACTTCGGAGTACCCAATCCGGTGGAGTTTTATGTACCCTATTATCTGAGTCGCCAAGAGAATTTGCTTATCAGTCATACACAATACAAGAATTATAAAGGTGGACATTTCGGGCGTGTCGAGTTTTCGGCCCTCCACCACCGTGGCTGGCGTTGGTATTCTGGCCGTGACCGAATTCTGACGGCTACGGCCCGTGGTGAGTCGGCTGCGCCGAGGGCCTCCAGGATGAAGATGGCCAAAGTCAACAAGGCGGCCACCTACGATTCCGAGCCGCAAGTGGAAACAGAACTTTCTGTGGTTTCAGATGTAGAGGTAGAGGAGGTAGGCTATGATGAGTTTGGAGAGGTTTTGGAGGAGGATGAAACAGGTGTTGATAATGGGAGCCACACGTCTGGCCCGGCTATGCAACCTTATCTCCGCACCAATCTCAGCACGCTGGCGTTCTTTGAGCCCACCCTGCGCACCGCCCCCGACGGCACGGTAAGCTACAGCTTCACCGCCCCCGACTTGCTCACCCAGTGGAATGTGAAGGGGCTGGCGTGGACACGCGACCTGGCCATCGGGCAGGTGGAACGTTCGCTTATCACCCAAAAGCAGCTGATGATTCAGCCCAATATGCCCCGCTTCCTGCGCGAGGGCGACACCGCTACGCTGATGGCCAAGGTGATGAACCTCACCGACAGCGACATGACCGTCATGGTGGACTTCACCTTTGAGATTCCCGCCACGACACAACGCCCCATGCAGCACCACGCCGACAGCCGCGAGGTGCATCTGCCCGCCCATGGCAACGCCATGGTGGCCTTCCCTGTCACTATTCCGGTCGGCGGCACCGTGGCCACCTACCGATATATGGCCTGCGCCAGCCACCACAGCGACGGCGAGCAGGGCCCCCTGCCTCTGCTCACCAACCGGCAGGCAGTCACCACCTCGGTGTCGATGTTCATGAACGGCAAGGGCTCCAAAGAGTACACCATGAGCCTGCCCACTTCCTCTACCGCCGAGCCGGTGAGTTTCACGGTGGAGTATACTGCCAATCCTATTTGGATGGCTATACAGACACTGCCCTACATGGCCGAGTGCGCCAACCCTTCTACCATCTATCTTTTCAACAGCTTTTATGTCAACACTATCGGAAAGACCATCGCCGACCTCTATCCTCAACTCTCAACTCTCAACTCTCAACTCTCAACTGAGGACAGCCCCCTTTTCCGCAATGAAGAGGTGCGCCAGACCCTTCTGAGCGAGACCCCCTGGCTGCGCGATGGCACCAGCGAGGTTGAACGGATGCGGCAGATTGCCAAATACTACGACGGCGCGGCCCTCCAACGCCAGATAGCCGAGGCCCTTGCCAAACTGCAAAAGGCACAGCGGGCCGACGGCAGCTGGTCGTGGATGCCCGACGGCCAGTATGGTAGTACGTATGTCACACATTACCTGCTCAAAGGGTTGGGCAGCCTTTTGCGCCAGCGGCTGCGCACTTCGTCCCATATGGAGCGGCGGGCACTCGATTATGCCGATAAGGAGGCCTACAAGGTCTATCAAGAGTGGATGGACTACCTCAAGAAGCATCCGGGCAGCACCTTCCGGCCCATTATGCTCGACTATCTCTACACCCGCAGCTATTTCTCCAACCACGCCCTCAGCACCACCCACCAGAAGGCCTACGACTACTTCTATTCCAACGCGCGGCTGCACTATTCCAACTATACATCTCTCTATGACCAAGCCCTGCTGGCCCTCGTTTTCCAGCGGAGGGGCGACACCCGCCTGGCCCGCGAAATGGTCACCCGCATCAAGCAGAAGGCACTCTATAGTGAGGAGATGGGCATGTACTGGCGCGACAATCAGGCGGGTTATTTCTACTACCAACGTCCCGTGGAGACCCAGGCCCTGCTCATCGAGACCTTCCGCGAGGTGACCCCCGCCGACACCCTCTCCATCGGACAGATGCAGCAGTGGCTGCTCAAGCAGAAACAGACCACCCGCTGGTACTCCGATGTGGCCACCCTCCGCGCCATCCAGGCCCTCATGCCTGCCGACAAGGCCGCACGGCACCATTTCGGCAGGGTAGGGGAGGCCGACCGCATCGTGGTCAGAGGTGGCGCTGCCTCCGACACCCTTGCCACCCCGGTCGACAATTCGGGCTATCTGCGCCACACTTATCGTGCCGACAGCCTTTCCTCCCTGAGCCGTGGCGGCAGTATCGCTACCACCATCCTACGGCCCAACAAAGGCATCAGCTGGGGCGCGCTCTACTACCAGTACACCGAGCAGATGGACAAAGTCCCAGCCAGCGAGACGGGCATCCGCATGTCCCGCCAGCTCTTCCGTGTCTCTCACGACGGCTCCCTCGTCGAAATAGCCCCCGGCTGCAAACACTCGCTGCACGTGGGCGATAGGTTACGCATCGTCCTTACACTCTCCTGCGACCGCAACCTAGAGTATGTGGAGCTTAAAAACTTCCGTGCCGCCTGCCTCGAACCCGTCAGCACCACCTCTGGTTGGTGCTGGAGCCGTGGCCTCAGCTATTATGTCGCCGTCAACAACAGCCACGACGCCCTCTATATCGACCGCCTTGACAAAGGCAAATACACCATCGAAAGCACCTACTATGTCACCAACCCCGGCACCTTCACCCTCGCCCCCGCCGTCCTCCAATGCCTCTACGCCCCCGAATTCCGCTCCACCACCCCCGGCCAAAAACTAACCATAGAACAATAGAATAGAAACGATAGAAAGAAACAATAGAAAGATAGAAACGATAGAAAGATAGAAACGATAGCAAAATCCTCTATCCCTTCTATCCTCTCTATCCTTTCTATCCCTTCTATCCCCTCTATCCCCTCTATCCCCCCACTACCAACCGCGCAGAAATGCCGCTTTCCACCTGATTTTTTTCATCCATTTATATTATGTTTTTATTATACTTTATTTATCTTTTTATAATACAACAATAATACAAATATAATCTAAGTCTGCGCCAAAACCACCTCAAATGTGAGAAGTATAACCCACTGTCTTGGCGGCCTGTCTTGCCCAACATGGGACATGCCCATACGGCCTTTGTGGCAAACCTTTTTTTTGCAATTTCAAAATAAATTTGTATCTTTGTATGCTAAAAATAGTTATTTAAGTAATGTTATCATATTAATAATCAACAAAATAAAATAGAATAATATGCAGCCAAAAGGTAACAAGTACGGCACTCATCGTGTCATCGAACCCAAGGGCGTTCTTCCCCAGCCCGCAAATAAACTGGACAATAACATGGATGTTCTCTACGATAACGAGATCCTCATCGATGTCCAGAC
>CAMVMF010000078.1 GCA_947168515.1 uncultured Bacteroidales bacterium | reverse complement strand
GAGGCCGAGAAGAAGGTTGCCGACCTTAAAATACAGCTCAAACAGCTGCAGGCCGACAACGCCATGATAAACGAAGAGGTAGACTCCGACCAGATAGCCGAGGTGGTCTCCAAGTGGACCGGCATTCCTGTCACCCGCATGATGCAGAGTGAGCGTGAGCGGCTGCTGCACCTAGAGGAAGAGCTGCACAAGCGTGTGGTGGGTCAGGACGAGGCTATCAGCACCATTGCCAACGCCATCCGCCGTAGCCGTACAGGCCTTAGCGATGGCCGTCGTCCCATCGGCAGCTTCATCTTCCTTGGCACCACCGGTGTTGGTAAGACCGAGCTGGCCAAGGCACTGGCTGAAGTGATGTTCGACGACGAGGACATGATGGTGCGTATCGACATGAGTGAGTACCAGGAGCGCCATAGCGTCTCGCGACTCATCGGAGCGCCTCCAGGCTATGTGGGCTACGACGAAAGCGGCCAGCTCACCGAGGCCGTCCGCCGCAAACCCTACAGCATCGTCCTTTTCGACGAAATAGAGAAGGCGCACCCCGATGTCTTCAATATCCTCCTGCAGGTGTTGGAAGACGGCCGCCTGACCGACAACAAGGGCCGTGTGGCCGACTTCAAGAACACCATTATCATCATGACCTCCAATATGGGCAGCGACCTTATACGTGAGCGGCTCGAAGGCAACGAGAATTTCACGGAATACGAACTAGGAGAGACCAAGAACGCCGTGATGGAACTGCTGAAGCAACACCTGCGTCCCGAGTTCCTCAACCGTATCGACGAAATCATCATGTTCCGTCCGCTCACCAAGACCCAGATACGTGAAGTGGTGAAGATACAGCTGAACCTCGTGTCCAAGATGCTGGAGAAGAACGATGTCCTCATCACTGCCACAGACGAGGCTCTGGACCACCTGGCTGACATCGGATATGACCCAGCCATGGGTGCCCGTCCCGTCAAACGTGTCATCCAACGCGAAATCCTCAACGAACTCTCGCGCCAGATACTGGAAGACCGCATCAAAACCAGCGACACCATCATCATCGATGTCATAGACGGACAGTTTGTCTTCTACAATCCGCAAAATAAAGTGAGCCATCAATAAAACGGCTACAGCCCATTTCCCTTGAGGGGCATCGCGCCAGTGCGCGATGCCCCTTTGTTATTGTAGGATAGTCGCTTCCATTAAAGCTCCAAAGAACTGGACTGTCAAAGAGTGTGGGCGTGTTTGATTGGTATCGACAAACGTCCACCCGAATATGAGGTGGACGTTTTGTGGTGTGATAAAGGTGGCGAATTGTCGCTTAGTCAGTTATGACAGGTGGACTGTGGTTGGTATCATTATGGAGGACGGCGGAGATATGGACGGTGGTGCTGCTCTTAGTTGATTCCTACGAGTGGGTCTATATCATCAACATCCCTTTCCAATGCAGCATTCTTTGATGTAAGCAGCTATATCAAAACTACATAGGGTCTGTTTTTAGAATAGGAAGGAAACCTCTCAGCGTACCACGACTTTGGCCGCTGCCGAGCCGTTGCGCAGCAGGTAGATGCCTGGTGCAATGCCGGCGAGGCTGATGGTGCCATCAATGGGATGTTGCCGCAGAAGTAGATGCCCTGCCATATCGAACAACTCCACCTCTCCTAAGGCTTCCACATGGATGCTTTCACTAGCCGGATTGGGCCAGACCTGCAGAGAGCGGGGCATAGTGTCGCCCTCGGTGATGCCGAGGGGGCTGCCGCAATCGTCGACTACCGTGACACCGGCAAAGACCTCGCTTGCCTGATAGGCAGGCAGGGTGCCACAGGGTACCACCACGACGGCGTGGTCGTTCAGTCCGTCGAATGGGTCGAAGAAGGCCGCCGAAGGTGGCGTGGTGCTACGAATGATGATGCTGTCGAGGGCTGGACTTCCGGAGAAGAGGTTGTCGTCCAGTACAGCAATGGTCGAAGGCAAGTCGACTTTGCGCAGCTTGGGACAATCCTGGAAGGCGTTGAAGGCCACCATAGAGAGATAGCCTTCGCTGCCGGTGACGCTGGTCAGCTCACTACAACCCTTGAAGGCGTTGGCACCGATGCGCAACACCTGGTAGGTGGTGCCTTCGAAGGTTACCGTGGCGGGCAACACAATGTCGCCGCTGTAGCCAGACGGATTGGGCGACACCGTCACCTGGTAGCTGGTGCAGATGTATTCGCCGCACGGAATCTTGGTATAGTTGATGCCGTCGACCATGAATTCCTGTGCCTGCGTTGTAAGACCGACCAATACCAGCATGGCGAAGAGGGTGAATTGTAGTGTACGTTTCTGCATTTATTCTTTTTTTTTACAGCATTTGTAAGGGTGTTGGAGGCAAAATGTATGGCTACTGTCACCCTAAAGCTGAACTATTGACGACATCTAAGATGGACAGGTCTGTGGCGAAGGTCTTCTAGCGCGAGGATGGTGTGCATAAATAGGAGCGTGCCTAGAGCAAATCCACAGCAAGATGTCAAGTGTGGGAGTGGCCTTATGTCTGCCAGTCGTGGAGGGTGAGATGGCCGTCGGAGTAGACGGCATAGTTGCGATGGATAAGCCAGTCGCCGACGTTGACGTAGAGTGTTTGGTTGCCGTTGGGGGCTGTTATGGGGCGCGTGAGTGGTGTGTGGCGGTGGCCGAAGACGCAGTAGTCGAAGGGCTCTTGATTGAGCCGTTGCTTGCAGTAGAGGACAATGCCTTCGCGGTCGTCGCCTTGATATTCGAATATGGTGGGATTTTTCTTTATGTGTCCTTTGCGACTGTGGCCGCTCCACCCCAGGGCTAATCCGAAAGTCATCCACTGGGGTAGCAGTGCGAAGAGGCGCTGGTTGAGGCGACAGCGGAAGATGCGGCGCAGGCAGTCGTAACGACGGTCGAGGTGCCCCAGCCCGTCGCCATGGCCGACGAGGAACTTTTTGCCGTCGAAGAGGAGGGTGGCCGGGTCGTCGTGCATGGTGATGTCCATCTGGCTGCTGAGGTAGTCGAAGAGCCACATGTCGTGGTTGCCAATGAAGAAATGGAGCTTGACTCCTGCGTCGGCCAGTTCGGCCATGCGGCCTAGCAGGCGTATATGTCCCCGAGGCACCACGTGCTTGTAAGTGAACCAAAAGTCGAATATGTCGCCAAGGAAGACCACCATGGCGGCATCAGCCTTCATCTGTTCGAGGAGAGAGCAGAGTTGCTTCTCGCGCAGCATGGAGTCGTGGCCTGCACCAAGATGGGCATCGGTGACGAAATATATTTTTTTACCGGGCATATTGGAAACGTGTGCGTTCCACTTGGTTTTTGAAACTGAGTGTGTGGGGATTGTCGGGCAGGTAGGCTTCGAGCCCCTCGAGAACGCCTTCGTAGAATTCAAAGCTATCTTCGGGGTTGATAAGCTGGCGTCCGTTGAAGGGTTTGTACAGTGCTATGAGGGTGGCCAAGGAGCCAAGATTGTCCTCGATAAAACGCACTACATATTGTTGCTGCTCGGAGAAAGTGGAGAGGTAGACTGAATCGGTATAGGCATGGGCGATGTCGAACTCGCGTTGTGAGATTTGTCCTTGTTCGAGTAATTGGGCGTTGTGGCGGTCGGTGGCTACCAGTTGACGCAATGCGCGCGTGCCGTTGTTTGTGTAGTCTTGTAGTTGCCATAGCAGTTGGGAGTCGTCGTTGCCTTGGATGTGGTAGGTGAGGGAGAGGGAGTCGTAGCTGCCTGTCATGCTGATGGTGGAGCCTTCGTCGGGGAGCAGCACTACATAGTCGTCGTTGGAAACATGGACGTTGTAGAAGGTCTTGTAGGGCATGTCGTAGGTGAATTTGAAGTGGCCTTTCTTGTCCAAGGTGATAGAGTCAAGGAAGATGCGGTCGCTAGGACTCATTTCTTCTATAAAGATGGTTTTGCCCGCACCATCGGTCAGTGTGCCTTCGATGGTGATTTGGTTTTTGCTGCCGCAGGAAGCTAATACCATAAACGACAGGAGTAAGGGAAAAAGATGTGAGGATTTGAGTTTGTTCATATGCTTTCTTTTGAGGGTTGTTTATTCCTAATCTTTATAGATTAGGAAATGTGGTAAGGTCTGCGATGGTCAGGGCGGCCATGGCCTCGACGATGACGGGGAGGCGTGTGAAGTGGTCGCGGTCGTGGCGGCCTTGGGGTGCCACATTGACGAGAGAGCCATCGGGTTGGCGGCAGACCATGCCGTCGAGTTGGGTGACGGGGGAATGGAAGCCTACGTGGAAAACGATTGGCATGCCGTTGCTGATGCCGCCTTGAATGCCTCCGCAGTGGTTAGTGAGGGTGAGGTTCTCCCCTTTGCCACAGGGGTTCCACTGGTCGGGGAATTGTTGTTGGGGGAGTTGCCAGCATCCGTCGGGGTCGCCCATGGCGAAGGACATGGCCGAGGGGATGGAAAGCATGGCAAAACCCAGCCGTGCGTTGAGCCTGTCGAAGATGGGCTCTCCAACACCTGCGGGGAGACCGTGGATGGTGCAGGATATTGTGTGTTGAGAGATGGTGGTGCTGAACGTGATGCCGCTGGGAAGCAATAGCTGTTTGGCAATGGCACCGGCGATGACGCGTGCCACCGTTTCGCGTCCCGAAGCCCGGCCACCGCCACGGTGGTCGCGGAGGCCATATTTCTCTTGATAGGTGTAGTCGGCATGACCCGGACGGCATAAGTCGCGCAACTGGTCGTAGTCTTGGGGGCGGCAGTCGTTGTTGCGCACCAGGAAGGCTATGGGGGTACCAAGGGTGCGTCCTTGGTAGATACCGCTGAGCCATTCGACTTCATCGGTTTCGTGGCGAGGGGTGGTCAGGGGCGATGGTGTGTCGCCTAGGCGCCGCCGCCGCAGCTCCTGCTCGACAAAGGCAAAGTCGATTGCCACATCGGCCGGACAACCGTCGAGGATGCCACCGACAGCGGGTCCGTGGGATTCGCCGAAGGTGGTCAGTCGGAAGGTGTTGCCGATGCTATTCATTATTGCTGGTTAGTTAATAATAATTCTGATTTCTGAATCATGTGGGGCAGAGAACGGACTCACTTGATTCAGAAATCAGATTATTGATGTGGTTAGAGGATTTTCAGTAATTCGACTTCGAAGATGAGGGTGGAGCCGGGAGGAATAGATCCGACAGGCTGCTCGCCATAGCCGAGGTTGTAGGGTATGTAGAGAATATACTTGGAGCCTTCGTCCATGAGCTGCAGGCCCTCGGTCCAACCGGGAATGACGGCATTGAGTGGGAATTCCATGGGCTCGCCACGGTCGACGCTGCTGTCGAATTTGGTTCCGTCGAGAAGGGTGCCGGTGTAGTGGACGCGTACTTTGTCGGTGGCTTTGGGTTTCTTGCCGTTGCCTTTTTTGATGATTTTGTACTGGAGGCCGCTCTTGGTGGTGTAGATGGATTTGTTGAGGGCGTTTTCTTCGAGGAATTTTTTGCCTGCGGCGATGTTCTCATCCTTGCTGGCCATCATTTTGTCCTGTTCGGCACGCTGGCGTTTTTCGAATTCTTGTTGGAAACGGGAGAGGAGCGGACGCATCATCTCGTTGGTCCATGTGTTTTGCCCTTTGTAGCAGTCGATCATCGATTGACCGGCGGCCTGGCCGTTGATGCCGAGATTTTGTTGAAGCCAGCTTTGGTAGATGTCTTTGCCAATGGCGTAGGAGGCGGAGTCGTTGAAGTCTTTGAGTACGATGGGTTTGTACATATCGTTCATGCTCTGCTGTTTCTGATAGGCTTCGAGGGTTTCGTTGAGGGCTTTTTTGGTGGCCTCGTAGGCATCGGCCTTTTGTTTGAGCATGTTGTAGTCGGCTTCGGACATGGTGACCTTGCCGCGCTTGATTTTCACTTCCTGTGCCATGGCGGTTATGCCAACGGTGAGGAGTGCGACGATGATGAGTGTTTTCTTCATAGTTTAATATTTTAAAAACAAAATCTTTATTACAAATAGTCGCCACAATGGGATGATTGCAGCGACTATTGGAACCTCTTATTTTAGATGACTACTATTTGTACTCCTTGGGAGTGGAACCGTCCAAAATTTCTTTGCCACAGATGGCGAGGGCGAGCATTTCGTTTTCTCCCTTGTAGATTTTGACGGGAGCAATCCAATCGATGCGTTCGGTGATTTGTTGCATCCAGGGTTTGCTATAGGAGATGCCGCCGGTGAGGAGGATGGCATCGACCTTGCCCTTGACGACAGCAGCGAGACGGCTGATCTCGAGGGAGACTTGGTAGCAGAAAGCGTCGACGAGGAGCTGGCATTTGGGATCGCCGGCAATGGCCTTCTTCTCCACTTCGTAGGCATCATTGGTGCCGAGATAGGCAACGAAACCACCTTCGCTGGTGACCATCTTCTTCAGCTGGGCCTCGGTGTATTTGCCCGAGGTGGCAACCTCGATGAGTTTGCTGGCGTTGATGCTACCGCAACGGGTGGGGGAGAAGGCTCCGAGACCGCAGAGGGCGCGGTTGACTTCGACGCAGCGACCATGCTCGTGGATGCCTACGCTGACACCACCGCCCATGTGTGCGATAATGAGGTTGAGGTCCTCGTATTTCTTGCCGAGTTCGCGGGCATAGAGTTTGGCTGTCATTTTTTGGTTGAGACAATGCCAGATGACACCTTCGCGTGAGGAATCGAGATCAAAAACGGGGTGTCCCGAGATCTTGGCGAAATCGGGGCGTTCGTCCACGATGCCGGGGTCGGAGATGTAGGCGCAGTCGAGACCGATTTCCTTAGCGATGGAGTCCCCGATGAGTGCGCCAAGGTTGCAGGCATGTTTGCCCTGGATGCCTTCGTGGCACTCCTGCTTCATAAGGTCGTTGACGCGATAGGTGCCGCTTTCGCAGGGGCGGGTGAGGCCACCACGGCCCATGACTATGGCAATTTCGTCGGTGCCAATGCCGTGGCGTTTGATCATGTCAAGGATAGCACCCTTGCGGTAGTCGAACTGGTCGGCCACTTCGGCAAATTTCTGTATTTCCTCGATGGGATGGGACAGGTTCTCGGTGAATACTTCGGTTTCGCCCTCATAGATGGCAGCCTTGGTGGAGGTTGCGCCAGGGTTGATAACTAAGGTATACTTCTTGTTGCTCATTTGTATTTTAAAGGAATAATGTTTATTAAAATCTATAATTGTTTGAGACTGCAAAGATAGCAAAAATTATTGGATTATTTTATATATTAACCCCTATTTTCTCAAAAATTGTTATCAAAAAAAGTTATTTGCGTGAAAATGAGACCGAAAAAAAGCTTCTTTTTTGTCGGGTTTAGCAATGGAAAAAACATTTTGTGGGTTTTGGAGGTAGTGGATTTGGAGTAAGGAAAGAAATATGCCGAAGTGAGGTAGTCTATTCGTAGTTTGTTTTTTATAGAGCGAAGAGCGTTTGGCAATGTTTGGGGGCATGGCCTCCTCGACAGAAAGTAGGGGAACTATGTGTACTGGGTTTCTATAAGTTCTGTTCTCCTGCTTGCATGAGAGTTAGAAATAAGAATCGTTTGATTTGAGCAATGCGTGTTCAGTCCAATAAAAACAAGTTGCTTTTACTGATGTCGGCTGCGCTTGAGCAGGTAGGGCAGCATCACTTGGTCGAACCCCATGGCAATGTCTACCGGCTGATAATCTATGCGGTAGCGGATGGCGTGTTGCTTGATGTCGGCGGTTTGTATGGCCATCTGTTGGCGATATTTGTCGGCTACCTCGGAGGGGTTGACCTTCAGCCGACGGCCAGTTTCGAGATCGATGAATTCTGTGGGGCGATTAGGATAGTCGAACAGTATTTCATGCCCATGGTGGAGGGTGTGAAAAAGAATCACTTCGTGTTTGCAATGGCGCAGATGGCGCAGGGCATCCATGAGCGGGTCATGGTCGTCGGGTTTGACCAGAGCATCGGTGAAGATGACCACGAGCGACCGTTTGTGCAGCTGCTCGGCGGTGAGGTGTAGCGCTTCGCTGATTTGTGTGCCGTTGGCATTCGGGTTAGGATTATCGTTGTTCCATCCCCTGTTGTTGTGTTTGTCTGGGGTGGGCTTGAGGAGTTCTTTCTCCAGAAGGCTCAGAAGGTATTGATGGTGTACGCGGCTGCTGCGGCAGTCGGTCTGGAGGTCGATGCCATTGCTTAGGAGCGAAAGACCAAAAGCATCGCGCTGACGAACCAGCAGTTCGGAGATGGCGGCAGCAGCGTAGCAGGCAAAGGTGAGTTTGTTGGGCTGTTGGGGGTCGCCGTGGTGTTCTGTGGGGAAAAGCATGGAACCGCTATGGTCTATCACCAACTGGCATCGCAGGTTGGTCTCTTCCTCAAAACGTTTGACAAAAAGTTTGTTGGTGCGGCCATAGAGTTTCCAGTCGATATTGCGGGTAGACTCGCCGGTAGTGTACTGGCGGTGTTCGGCAAATTCGACGGAGAAGCCGTGAAAAGGACTCCTATGCAAGCCTGTGAGGAATCCCTCGACTATCTGTCGTGCATAGAAGTCCAGTGATTTGTATTTCTCTAGATCTTCAAACAAAACCTGGTGGTTGGTATGTCAGTTTTAGAGAAGGGCGTTGATTTTGTCAGTGAGGGTGGCTTTCTGTACGAGGCCTACACTCTTGTCCTTCAGTTCGCCATTCTTGAAAAAGAGAACGGTGGGGACGTTACGGATACGGTAGCGGGCAGCGATGGCGGGGCATTCCTCTACATCGGCTTTGCCGACGGCGCAGCGACCGTCGTATTCGGTGGCGATCTCATCGACGATGGGGGCAAGGGCCTTGCAGGGACCGCACCAGGTGGCACCAAAGTCGACCATGACGACGGGATTGGCGGATAGGATTTCGTCGAAATTTTGTTCTGTGATGTTGATTTCCATGATGTATAGAATTGTTTTTTAATTTTTTTGTTGTTATTTTTCCGCCTGCAAATTTACACAAAAATTTTTGAATTATACACAGACGGATAAAAAAAAATGCCTCGCTGTCATTATCAGATATAAGAAAGTCTCCTATTAGTGGTCATAAACTCAAAAACTGGCCTAACCCATAGAGCCCTTCGTCTTGTAGCAATACTCCATCAGGCATTACCAGATGAGATCTAAACCTACAATTAGTAACACCGAATGAAGCCATCACGAAAGAAAATACCCACCGTGAATCTGAGTCATTTATCGACAAGATGGGCGGTGCCCCCTGGCCGCCGCCCACCTTGCCACTGCCGGACCGTTCATCTTTTCCATCTTCGTCCAGACCCGGCATCAAACACCTACCCTCGGTGATTTTACGACATTGTAAAAAAAAACGCGGCTACTGCTTGACCACCTTCTGTGCGTCGGTGCCCACAGCCGTGGTCAGGCTGACCACATAGGTGCCAGAGGGCAGCGGTGCAAGGTCTATCTCGAAGGAGGTGGAACCCTCACCAGGCTCCATCCGCATCACCTCATGTCCGGCGGCATCCAGCACACTCGCCACCACCCTGCCCGCTGCGGCTGCCGTCACTCCGTCGCCTAGGCCTACCAGCACCTTTCCCGTCGTAGGGTTGGGCGTGAGGGTGAAGAGGCCTTGCCCGGCCTGGACCTCTATGCCGCTGGGCTGGCTGTGGCTGAACGGCACCCCTTCGCCCCAGTCGCCATAACGATGGCCCACGCAGCGCGGCCGCACAAAGGCCCTGTATCGCACATTCGGTGCCACGTTGGCCTCGGCATCGGCGCGGCTGCACTCCACTATGTTGCCCGACTCGGGCGACGCCCCGTCCACCACATAGGTGAACTCCCAGCCCTTGTGGGCATACACCGTGTCGCTCCACGTAAAGTGGAATCGGCAGTTCGACTCCTCCTTATAAGTAATTCCCTCTACTGGCACGCACCGGGCATAGGGCGACCCGTAGCCGATGATTGGAAAGACCAGCAACAACTGAGGACTTGTTGTATCATACCACGTTGGGTAATAGTCATTGTGGTTGGTGCTTGGATTATGGATCATCTTTCTTATTTTGTATCGAATTTGCGGGAAAGGAGTGGTTGGCAAATCAAGACAAAAACGAGTTGAAGGCCTCCCCCACCCACCGCCGTGTCTTTGGCCTATCAGCCCCACCTCTATCTCCGCAACCGTTGCTGAAGTCTTATGATAAATACTTATATAGAAAGAATCCTCCACTCTGATGGGCGAGTCAAAATAATATTCATAGAATCCCCAATCCCATGTGTTATGAACCCTAACACAATTTTGAGGATCACGACGAGGCGTATAACCTCTTTCCCATAAAGTATCTTTATAAAGGAACTGGTGAATAGGTCTTGGGTACAGCGGCGAGTCAGGATTCCTATACACATTTTTAGAGGCGAGATGTTGCATGCCTGTATCAACCGCCTGATACAGGTGAAGTGTTTCACGCAAAAGTCCAGGATGATCTACCGTATCGGAAACAGGGTAGGCTGGTGCATAGAGAACACCGACGATATCCAAGGCCGTGTCCGTCTCGAAACGGAGAGCGAGTTCGGCAACCTGTGCTTCTGCAGATACTGCGGGTAAAAAATAGTTTACACCAAAACCACTTCCCGTATCAGCCACGTACGACGGATCATACCACCAAGCATAGAACAGATTGCTATCTCGTGGAACAAGCGTGTCCTGGCTACGGACACCTGACCAACTGACAATCAACAAAACAAAAAAAACAATTTTCTTCATAGTTGCAAATATTTATTTGAAATATAAAAACAATGATTATCCGCATTTGCCACAAAGAAGCCTCGGAGAGGCTTAATCTTAAATGACTATCCGCATTGCACCGAAGAAGCCTCGGAGAGGCTTAATCTCAATAACCCCATACAAGAAAATCTCTGATTTTCGCAGTGTGGGGATTGGAACCAACCCCATAAGTGCGTCTCGGAGAGACGCGATTTCATATTTCGGACGATAGCGGATAATCATTAATCTTATTAACCCCAGACTGCACTCCGTTTGTCTGGGGATTGAAAACCAAAACAGTCTCTGCGTCTCGAAGAGACGCGATTTCAAATTTGTGCTCTTTGCGGGTAATCATAATATTTAGGGGACTTCTAAAAATTCGTTTGTTTTCAACAGACGTTTTCTCGCCTCAGCATA
>CAMVMF010000077.1 GCA_947168515.1 uncultured Bacteroidales bacterium | reverse complement strand
CCGGTTCTGGCTCCTATTCTGGCATTCCTCCTGCAGTAGGTATCGACTTCTTCCAGGGCCCCTATATGGATCCTGATGGCAAAGACAATCCTAAGATTGATATTGCTAAGATGCGTGCTTACTATCCTGAGCAGTTGAAGAATTACCTGCTTCCTGATGGCACTTATGACACTATCTCTCTTACTGATGATGCTGACCTCTATTATGAGCATGCATGGTATTTCACTCCTGGTGACGTTATTGGCAACTGTGCTATCAACGGTGTAAACTTTGGTAACAATATTGTCGATGATGAGCGTTTTGGTATGCGTCGTTTCGTGTACTATAATAATGCTGTTTCTGGTGATAATAGTGAGCCTTCTAAAGCTACCGATTATTACAACTATCTGCGTGGCTTTTGGAAGAACGGTCAGCGCATGAAATACGGTGGAGATGGTCTCAACACTGGTACTACTGAGTTTGATTGTGACTTCATGTTCCCTGGCAACTCCGACCTCTACTATTGGGGTACTAATGGCGAGATTGTTGATCCTTGGACTGAAGTTACCGCTGGCAATTCTCCTTCCGACCGTCGTTTTATGCAGTCCGCTGGTCCGTTCACTTTGAAACCCGGTGCTTTGAACTACATTACTGTTGGTATTCCCTTTGCTCAAGCTTCTTCTGGTAACGCATGGTCTTCTGTCGAGCTCCTTCGTGAGATTGATGATGTCTGCCAGGCTCTTTTCGAAAACTGCTTCAAGGTTCTCGATGGCCCCGATGCTCCTACCTTGGTTGTTCAGGAGTTGAATAATGAGCTTCTTCTCTACATTAAATACGACAATCCTTCCAGCAACAACTACGGTGAGAATTATTCCGAAATCGATCCCGCTATTGTCCGCTCTTATACCGATGCTAACGGAAACACCATTACCTATTCTGAAGATGAGCGTAGCTACAAGTTCGAGGGTTACCAGATCTATCAGCTTAAGACCCGTGATGTGTCTGTTGCCGACCTCACCGATGCTACCAAGGCTCAGTTGGTTGCCCAGTGCGATATTCAGAACTATTACGACGAAGAAGGGACTCTCCCCATCGCCACTTTGGTCAACTACAATCAGAACTCCGCTACTGGCCTCATGACTCCTTCTATTATGGTCGAAGGTGCCAACGCTGGTATTAAACATGTGTTCCGCATCACAACCGATGCTTTTGCTACAGGTACTAACACTACACTCGTTAATAATAAAGAGTATTACTACATCGCCATTGCTTATGCACAGAACCGCTACAAAGAGTATTCTCAGACTGAGGCTGCTTTCCTCGACGGTCAGAAAGAGCCCTATCTTGCAGGACGTAAAGACGAGTTTGGCAGAACCATTTCTGCCGTCACTGCTGTACCTCACGATCCTTCTACCGAGAATGGTGGCACTGTTGTGAATGCCGAGTTCGGTATGTGTCCTAACATCACTCGTATCGAGGGTTATGGTAATGGTGGTTCAACCCTCCGTTTGACCGACGCTTCTATTGAAGAGCTGATGGGAGCTCCCGGTGTTCCCGGTAAGCCCGCTGGTACTTTCAAGGAAGATGGTACAGGTATGCTTCCCAATCCCTGCCAGATTCAGCATCCTCACTATGAAGAAAATCATGGTCCTGTTAATGTCCGCGTGATTGATCCTCTGAGTGTAAGACCTGGTAAGTTTATCATTTCCTTCGATAAATCTTCTGACATGGACAATGCAGGTTGGACCCTTACCAAATCCCCTGAAGATCCTACCTATGAAACTAATCCTTATATTTATGATAGCGTTCTCTCTGTCAAGTCAGACTTTGTCATGAGCCGCTATAATGAACAACTCTTCCTTGACCTAGGCATTGCTATTGCTATTAGCAACCCCACTGCTACCGCTACTCCTCTTCAGATTGCTACCCAATCTTCTGAGAACTATGCTTCTCGTTACTATGGTAGTTTGATAAACAATGGTGCTCTTCTCGGTGCTACCATGACCTTTGCCAACAATACCACTCCCTGGCTCACTGGTCTACCTGACAACGATAATTCCCAGACTTGGAACTGGGTTCGTGCCGGTACTCAGTTTGCTCCTGGTACGCGTAAGGCCTTTACTGCCACCCCCGGTGAAATCAGTCTTGCCGAAGCTTATCTGGATGAGGACTATTTCAAGAGTTTCCAAGGTGAGTTCAGTACTGGTGCTGTACCTCCTAGCGTTGGTGTCGACAGATATCAAGCACTTGAAGCCGTAGTAGGTGGTCTTTGGGCTCCTTATGGTCTAGTCTCTACCCTTCCCTTCCATCCTGCTTTCTCCTTCCGCTATTATGTTGCTCCGGATCAGATTATCGATAGTATTCGCGCTTCCCTTACTTCTGGTGCTGGCAACTATAATAAATGGACTATCACTCGTAAAACTATGGACAATTTCAACAACAAGTCTTTGAACTTTAATGATATGTCCAAACTGCCCAGTATCCGTGTGGTCTTTACTGCCGATACTTCTAAGTGGACTCGTTGTCCTGTTTTGGAGATGTGCGACGATTACACTCAGGCTGAAGGTAATGCCCGTCGTTTCCAGATGCGTAAACATGCTTCTGTAGATAAGCTTGGTCGTACTTGCGCTGACCTTGGTATTGCTGCTGATGCAACCGATCCTAGCAATCCCGCATACATTAATGCCGATGGCATGGGTTGGTTCCCTGGCTATGCTATCAATACTGCCACGGGTGAACGTTTGAATGTTCTCTTCGGTGAAGATTCCCGCTATATCCAGTATAATGGTGCTGATATGCTTTGGAACCCCACCTCCCTTGATGACATCATGGATGGTAGCGAGAACTATGTCTTGGGCGGTCGTCACTTCATCTATGTGATGAATGCCACCAATCAGACCTTCTATGACTTAATCAACGGTTCTTCTTCGACAGTAACCACCTACAAGACTCCCTCTTATGATGCTGGTCGTTGGGCCGTCAAGATGCTCGGTTCTTTGGAACGTCTCATGGACTTTGTCCCCGCCACTGCTTCCGACCGTCTCCGTGTTAACCATGGTATTCTCGATGGCGAGAGCACCACGCTTATCCCCCAACGCGACTCCGCTGCCTTCTTCTTTGCATCAGTTGCTTGGGTCAATATGCCCTTTGTCAACGCACGTTTCCAGTTTGACAATCCTATTGACATCCCCTGTGATGTGACTATCGATATTGATGTCAATACTCCTTATGGCCGTTATATGTCACCCAATATCACGACAGTTAAACATTTCATCGATGACAATGGCGATCCATCTGTTGTGCAGAATGACAATTACCCCATGTATCAGTTCGAGATCGGTTCTGATATAGCTACTTATACTGGAGTTGCCAATCAGACTACTTCTAGAAAAAGCTTCCAGGATTCTATCCTCAGCCTTATCGGCGTAGTTCCTAATCCCTACTACAGTTATTCTACTTATGAGACCACTAGCCAGTTAGAGACTAAGGTTCGTTTTATAAACGTTCCCACAGGTACTACTGTATCTATCTACACTGTCGATGGCACTATGGTGCGTCGTCTCGGACCCACCTCAGGTTCTGCCACTACGCTTGATTGGGATCTTCATAACCACAATGGCATTCCTATTGCTGGTGGTGTATACCTGATTCACTTCAAGGTTCCTGGTATTGGCGAACGTGTTGTTAAGTGGTTTGGTACTATGCGTCCTGTTGACTTAAACTCGTTTGGATTCTAATCTGATTAGTTGATTTTTAAAAATGTCTGAAATGAAAAACATATTTAAAATATTTGCTGTAGTAGCTGTTATGATGCTGCTGTCGACCGAGTCCGCTTGGGCAGGTAACGACAATCGTAGAGGTACTGCCGGCGCCACTGAGTTGTTGATCAACCCTTGGGCACGCAGTTCTGGCTGGGGTAGTGTCAATGTGGCTAATGCACGCGGTCTCGATGCTTTTTACTCAAACATCGCTGGCCTTAGTTTCATCCCCAAGTTGGAGATTTCTTATGCCAACACCATGCTTTATGGCGGCAAGAATGGTCTCAACAGTGGTGCTAGCGTCAATGCATTTGGTTTGGGTCTGCGCGTCTTCGATAACGGTGTTCTCGGTTTAGGTTTGATGACCATGAGTTTTGGCGACATCGATGTCCGTACGGTCGAAAGTCCCGAAGCCATCAATGGTACTTTCTCTCCTACTTTGATGAATATCAATGTCGCTTATGCTCACTCTTTCACGTTGTCCATCCATGGTGGTGTCAATTTGAAAATCATTAGCGAGTCTACCGACAATGTTTCCGGAAGCGCCTTTGCGGTTGATGCCGGTATCCAGTATGTCACTGGTGCCAATGACGAGCTTAAGTTCGGTATCAGCCTCAAGAACTGGGGTCCTTCCTACAGTTTTGGGGGCACTGGAATGTCTTTCACCTTCGTTAACGATGCTTCTAACGATATGACTGCTGAGTATCGTTCTGGCGAGATGGAGCTTCCTACCTGTTTGAACATTGGTCTTTCTTATGATTTCAATTTTGAGCTCTGGAAACAAAAAATCTCTCTTGCAGGTGCTTTCACTTCTAATGCTTTCTTGAAGGACAATATTGCTTTTGGTATCGAGTATGGTCTTCTTGACATAGTCAACCTCCGTTGTGGCTATGTCTACCAGACTGATATCTTCAGTGAATCCGACCGTACAACGGCCAACCAAGGTCTCTGTGCGGGTGCCTCTGTCAATATTCCTCTTCACAAGAAAGATTCCGAGAGCAATGCCGGTATGTCTATCGATTACTCGTATCGTTCATCCTATAATTTGAGAGGTTCCCATACCATCGGAGCTACCTTTAGATTCTAAGACGCTAAGTTCATATAAAAAGATTAGGAAAGGCTTTTTCTGAGCCTTTCCTAATTTTTGGCTACTCTACTAACTTTAATTTTTTTTATTAACGTATTATGGCAGAAATAAAATATTATAGCGAAGAAGGTCTTCAAAACCTTAAAGATGAGCTCCATCACCTCATAGCTGTTGAAAGACCTGCTGCCGCTGCAGCTATTGCTGAAGCTCGCGACAAGGGCGACCTCTCTGAGAATGCTGAATACGATGCCGCCAAGGAGGCCCAGGGCCATCTTGAAGCACGTATCTCCAAACTTCAAGATTTGGTCGCAAACGCTCGTCTCCTTGACGAGTCAAAAATTGATGTCTCCAAAGTTCTCTTGCTTTCCAAGATTACTATTCGTAATATCAAGAACAATATGAAGCAGTCCTATACGATTGTGCCTGAGAGTGAGGCCAATCTTAAGGAGGCTAAGATTTCCGTCACTTCTCCTTTTGCTCAAGCTTTCTTAGGAAAACGTGCGGGAGACAAAGTTGATGTGGTTGTTCCTGCCGGAACTATGCAATTCGAGATATTGACTGTTGAACGATAGTCTCGACTCGATACAAAGAGGGTGTCTCAAAAGTCAAAGACACCCTCTTTTTTTAATCTGTCGTTTGAGGTCTGTTCTAAATAATCGATACTCTTTGAAGTTTAGCGTACTTTTGTGACACCCTCATTTGTTTTATTAATTATCTTGTAGTGTTAGATTTTCTTCAGGCTTACGGTTTGTGGGGCCTTTTTTTAGGCTCGTTCTTGGCTGCCACTGTTGTTCCTTTCTCATCCGATGCGCTTTACGCCGGTGTGCTTTATGCTGGATGCAATCCTTTGTCCTGTCTCCTTGTAGGCACTTTGGGCAATTGGCTGGGTGGTCTTACCTCTTTCGGCATTGGCTGGCTGGGCCGTTGGGAGTGGATAGAGAAGTGGCTCCATGTGTCTCCTGAGAAGCTTGAGCGGCAGCGCAGCCGTATAGACAAATGGGGTGTTTGGCTCGCGTTGCTCACCTGGCTTCCCTTTGTTGGTGATGTGTTTGCTATTGCTCTAGGTTTTTACCGTATTTCCCCTTTCAAGGTAGGGATACTTATGTTAGTTGGCAAATTCCTCCGTTTTCTTGGCTGGACAGTTCTTTTCTACTATCTTGGCTGGTCGCTGTAGTGTGTTTCCTATTTGTTGTTTGATGGCTTGATATTCGTTTTTACGGCATGTGGTTTTTCGTTTTCATGCCCTCTTCAGATATTCTTTATCGTTTTCTAATTCCATAAAGCCTATTACCAATAACCCCACACAACAATTTGCTGTGTGGGGTTGTTTGTCGTAGAGTATAGCGTCTAAGGGGACGTTCTCTCGGTGGATATATTTGCTGTCACCTTATTCAAAGTTGGCAGCCAGGTCTGCAGCTAGCTGTTTGAATTCCTCGTCTGTCAGCTTCTGGTGATTGCGGAAGTTCATATCTCCTTCGCTCTGGATAGGAATGAGGTGGATATGTGCGTGGGGTACTTCCAGTCCTAACACGGCAACGGCTACTTTCTTGCAGGGACATACCTTCTTTATGCTTTTGGCTACGCGGCGAGCGAATAGAGTCAGCTCTCCGTATAGCTGTTCGTCCAGGTCGAACAGGTAGTCCACTTCCTTTTTAGGAATACATAGTACGTGTCCTTTTTGAACAGGATTGATGTCTAAAAATGCAAAACAGTTCTCTGTTTCAGCGACTTTATAGCAGGGAATCTCCCCAGCGACAATTTTTGAAAATATAGATGCCATACTGATGTTTATTTTTGCGCAGGTATTGTGGTTTCACTACACCTGCTAAGGATTAGTTATTGTATGTAAATGTTCCGTTTTCTGTTTTTACCGTCACTTGTGGGCCTTCGTTTTCTTCCACATGGCCGATAATTCTGGCATCAACATTGAAGCTCTTGGATATTTTTATGATGCCTTCGGCTGTTTTCTCATCGGTGTATAATTCCATACGGTGACCCATGTTAAACACTTTGTACATCTCTTTCCATTCGGTCCCGCTTTCTTCGTGAATCATCTTAAATAGCGGAGGGATGGGGAAGAGGTTGTCCTTCACCACGTGCAGGTTGTCTATAAAGTGCAATACTTTGGTTTGGGCCCCACCGCTGCAATGAATCATGCCGTCTATGCTTCCTCTATATTGGTCCAAGATCACGCGGATGATTGGTGCGTATGTACGCGTGGGGGATAGTACCATCTTGCCAGAGTCAACTCCTGCCACTTCGGTAGGGTCGGTTAGTCTGCGGCTTCCGCAGTACACCACCTCATTGGCAAGGTTGTGGTCATAGCTCATGGGATAGTTTTCGGCGTAGTATTTCGAAAAGACATCGTGCCGTGCCGAGGTTAGACCATTGCTGCCCATGCCGCCGTTGTATGCGGTTTCATAGGTGGCCTGACCGTAGGAGGCCAAACCAACAATTACGTTTCCTGCCTTAATGTGGGCGTTGTCTATCACTTCCGAGCGTTTCATTCTTGCAGTCACAGTGGAGTCTACAATGATGGTGCGTACCAGGTCGCCCACATCGGCAGTCTCGCCACCGGTCAGGTATATGCCTATGCCAAGCTCTCGCATCTGTTGTAGGAATTCCTCTGTTCCATTAATCACGGCACTGATTACTTCACCGGGTACCAGGTTCTTGTTGCGGCCAATGGTCGAAGAGAGCAGTATATTGTCAACAGCTCCTACGCACAGCAGGTCGTCTAGGTTCATCACTATTGCATCTATGGCGATGCCTTTCCATACGCTCAAGTCTCCTGTTTCTTTCCAATACAGGTAGGCCAGCGATGATTTCGTGCCTGCGCCATCGGCGTGCATAATGTTGCAATATTCTTTGTCCCCACCCAAGTAGTCGGGTATGATTTTGCAGAAGGCCTTTGGGAAAAGTCCCTTATCAATGTTCTTGATGGCGTTGTGCACGTCCTCCTTGGAGGCCGAAACACCTCGTAAATTATATTTTAAAGTATCCATATTTTAAATCATTTGTCCAGTTATTGGGCTTAGCGTACTTGTTTGTCTATTGTGTAGGTAAATCACTGATGTCTCGTAGTGCCTTACTAGTATAGTTTCCCGGTGTTGTGTGTGTCCGTTGGGTGTGGTGTGATTATAGTTTTTGGTATTGCGCTCTTACGATTAGTCATTGTTTTCACCTTGTTTTTTACTATCGCATAATAGGTATTTATCGTTGTTTCAAAGCGTCGTTATTCATCATAAAAATAATGAATATCAGCAGTATGTTTCACAAACATAATAAATGTCACCACCCTCAAATTTTTCTGCAAATATACGTTTTTTTTTAGGAAGAGTGGATGTTTTGTTTGATTTTCTGATGAATAAAACAATGGATTCTTGCTATCTTGCTGAAATTCCATATTGTATATAATGCCATGCTGTGTTTCCTCTTTATGGTATTCTGTCCATATAAAGGTGTTATGTCTTGGCTGGTGATAGTGAGTGTCTCCTTTCTTTATTATTGAGGTTCCTTTCCTTGAAGCTGATTGTGTGTGGGCTTCCTATGATGGATTACCCTGCCTGTGCCGCCCAAACGGTCTAGGCAATTTCTATTGTTGTTAAGAACGAGTGAGGCCCCTATCGGACGAATATGCCTGAGGCCCTATAATTGATTTTAAAGGTGTCGGGTGTTTCTTTGGTCCAGAGATGTTCCATGGGCTTCGTGCCAGGAGTGTCTTCCGACTTTTGCTCTTGTATAAACAATTTGCCAGCTTCCGTTTTCTTCAACCATTTAGGGGTTAAATTCCCCAAAAGTAGTCTTTTTTAGAAAAAAATAGTGCCTTTTTGTGCTTTCGAACATGGATTTTGTTTGCGTGGGGTCTTTGGCGCGAGATAAAACGCAAAAGTCCTTAATGCAAGCATTTATGGCCCTATTGCAGCCTCTGTTGATTCTTAATGAGTGTTAAATATGGATTTTTTTTGAGAAAAGTCTTGCTGATTAAAAAAAAAGTCGTACTTTTGCATTCGAATTCGAGAGATAAAAAGAACGAAAAAACAACAATAAAAACATGTATCTGACTAAGGAAAAGAAAGAAGAAATATTCGCTGAGTATGGCAAGAATGCTCAAGATACTGGTTCTATCGAGGCACAGATTGCACTCTTCACATATAGAATTCAGCACCTCACAGAGCTGATGAAGCAGAACAAAAAGGATCAGGTGAGTGAGAGAGCCCTGGTAGCAATGGTTGGTAAACGTCGCCGCCTGTTGGACTACCTTAAGGATGTGGACATCGAGCGCTATCGTGCCATCATTAAGAAACTCAATTTAAGGAAGTAATAGTTTTTCATATTTATTTGGTTATGGTTGAGACTCCTGGGTTCTCCGGGAGTCTTTTTTTTAAAATCACAACCAAGGTGCGTTTCGCACGGTGCGGAACGTAGAGGATTCAAAGAAACAGAAAGAAAAAAATGAACATTATCAACAAAAAATTCGATCTCGGCGATGGTCGTATGATCGAAATCGAAACTGGCAAACTTGCCAAACAGGCCGATGGTGCTGCTGTTGTACGCATGAATGACACCATGCTTCTCGCCACCGTCTGTTCCAAGCGTGAAGTTGGCGAAAATGTCGACTTCATGCCCCTTACCGTCGACTATCAGGAGAAATATGCCGCCATGGGTCGCTTCCCCGGTGGCTTCTTCAAACGTGAGGCCCGTCCCTCCGAGCATGAAATTCTCATTGCCCGTCTGGTCGACCGCGCTCTCCGTCCCCTCTTCCCCGACAATTTCCACGCCGAGGTGCAGGTCCAGATCACGCTCATCTCTGGCGATAAGGATACTATGCCCGATCAGCTTGCCGCTCTTGCAGCCGCTTCTGCTCTCGCAGTCTCCGATATACCTTTCAACGGCCCCGTCTCAGAGGTCCGGGTCTCTTATCTCGATGGCGAATATGTTATCAACACCGCCGCTCAAGATATCGAACGTGCAGACCTCGACCTTATCGTCGCTGCCACCGAAGAGAACATCATGATGGTGGAAGGCGAAATGAAAGAGGTCAGCGAGGAGGTTATGCTGGGTGCCCTCAAGGCTGCCCATGAGGCTATCAAAATCCAGTGCCGTGCTATCGCCGAGCTCACGGTCGAAGCTGGCAAAACCCAGAAACGTGAGTACTGCCACGAGGTCAACGACGAGGAACTCCGTCAGCGTCTCCACGATGCCGTCTATCAGAAGTGCTATGACTTCTCCAAACAAGGCATCGCCAACAAGCAGCAGCGCGAAGAGGGCTTTGAGGCCATCAAGCAAGAGTTTATTGATGCCAACTATACTGAAGAAACCCTCACTGAGGAGATTCAGTTCATGATTGACCGCTACTATCACGACACCGAACGCGAGGCTATGCGCGACATGGTCTTGGCCGAGCGCACACGTCTCGACGGACGTCAACTCGACGAGATTCGCCCCCTTTGGAGCGAAGTCAGCTATCTGCCCTCTGCTCACGGTAGTGCCATTTTCACCCGTGGCGAGACCCAATCGCTGAGCACCGTCACACTCGGCACCAAACTCGACGAGCAAATCATCGATGGCGCCGTTATCGAAGGCACCCGTCGCTTCCTTCTCCATTACAACTTCCCTGGCTTTGCCACTGGCGAAGTCAAAGGCAACCGTGGCCTCAGCCGTCGCGAAGTGGGCCATGGCCATCTTGCTTGGCGCGCACTCAAGGAGGTCCTCCCCACCGAGGATGAATGTCCCTACACCATCCGCGTTGTTTCCGACATCCTCGAGTCCAATGGCTCCAGCTCCATGGCAACTGTCTGTGCCGGATGCCTTGCCCTGATGGATGCCGGTGTCAAGATTCGCAAGCCGGTAGCCGGTATCGCCATGGGCCTTATCAGCAAAGGCGACAAATGGGCTGTGCTGAGTGACATTCTTGGTGATGAAGACCACCTGGGCGACATGGACTTCAAGGTCTGCGGCACCCGCGATGGCATCACCGCTTGCCAGATGGACATCAAGGTCGATGGCCTCAGCTACGACGTTCTTGCCAAAGCCCTTGAACAGGCACGCCAGGGTCGTCTGCATATCCTCGACCACATCCAGAGCACCATTGCCGAGCCTCGTGAGGACTACAAGCCCTTCGTTCCGCGAATTGTCCAGATCAGGATTCCTAAGGACTTCATTGGTGCCGTCATTGGCAAGGGTGGTGAGGTCATCCAGAAAATCCAGGCCGAAACCAACACCATTATCAATATCGAGGAAGAGGGTGAGTTTGGCGTTGTTGATGTTGCGTCTCAGAACAAAGACGACATCGAGACAGCTCTCAAGTGGATTAAGGACATTTGCACCGTACCCGAGGTTGGCGACATTTTCAATGCCCGTGTTGTCTCCATTGTAGAGTTTGGTGCCTTCATGGAGTTCCTACCCGGCAAAGAAGGTCTCATGCACATCAGCGAGTATCAGTGGGGCCGCACCGAAACGTTGGAAGGCCTCATCCATGTAGGCGACGAGTTCGAGGTGAAGGTCATTGCCTTCGACGAGAAAAACGGCAAAATCAAACTCAGCCGCAAAGCATTGTTGCCCAAGCCCGAAGGTTATGTCGAAGAGGAAAGACCCCGTGCCCCTCGTCGCGAAGGTGACCGCGGAGGTGATCGTGGACATGGTCCCCGTCATGAAGGCGGAGCCAACCGTCGTCGCAGCGATGGCAATGGTCGCAGAAGATAAAAAAATAAAAAAAAACACCTATCCCACACAATAAAAAATAAAAAGATAGGTTATATAGGGGTGTTTGGCTTTGTGAGCCATTCTGTCCGCAAGCCATACACCTTTATGCGACAGTAGCTCAGTTGGCAGAGCGGCGGCTTCCCAAGCCGCAGGTCGCGGGTTCGAACCCCGTCTGTCGCTCAAA
>CAMVMF010000076.1 GCA_947168515.1 uncultured Bacteroidales bacterium | reverse complement strand
TGCCTTCTTGAAGAGTGTTCTTGTTGGGCTGGATTTGCAGTCCAGCCCAACGGGGTAACATGATTTGCAATTCGCAATAACAATGTCCGAGAATGAAACGGCATGGGTTGCAATAAAAAACAGACCTCTTCGTTATACAATTGATGATGGACAAACACTGCATACAAGGCTACAGTTCTTTCACGGGCAAAGAGCGCGACTCGGAAACGGGGTATGGGTATTTCGGTGCAAGGTATATGGACCACGAGCTAATGACCATGTGGCTGAGCGTTGACCCGCTGGCGGATAAGTATCCGAGTATTAGCCCGTATGCTTATTGTGCATGGAATCCGATGAAGTTGGTGGATCCTGATGGGAAGATGTGGAAGGATTCAACGGATGCGAAAGTCGCTACCGAAATCAGGTCAAGCGTCATGCAACGTATTTCCGACATTGAGTCTAGCATTAATAGTTGCCAACAAAAAATAGACAAAAGAATGGCAAAAGGGAAAAATGTTGATGAACAATTATTCCAATTGTCAGAATTACAAAACCAGAAACTACTATTGGAGGATTTTGTTAAAGGAATTGACCAACTAGGGCAGTCGGAAGATGTTGTCTTCACATTTAATCCTACCCGAGGTGACTATCATGAAGTTAGTCTTGATATGTCAGACGAATACTCGATAAATTATCAAAGTGGCAATGATGGAAATTTGGTCCATGAAACCACGCATGCCATTCAGTTATATAGAATAAATTTTTGCTCAGCAAAAAGTATGTCTACCAACGAAATGGAGATGAATGCATACTCAACCCAATACTCTTTTATGCCGAGTTCAGTATCAGTACTATATAATGACAGTGGCATATCGCCATCTTCAAAAATGCCATTAGCCTGGGTAAAAGGATTATATCTTATTAGAAATGGTAAAAAAATCTATCCGTATGATGAAAATCGTTAAAATGGCAGAATTCTGCTTCCTATTGTTCACTCTGCTTTTAATGAGTGGATGTAATAGATATGTACAATCAGGCCTTTATTCTTCACCAGATTTTGATTATTGGATTGCCTTAAATAATGATAGTACCTTTTTGTACCATTATAGGTTTCAATTTTTTGAGGACGTGTCTTCAGGAACTTGGACGCAGAAAGGCAACCGTGTTTATTTAAGAAGCAATGTGCCTGATGTCATGTGTTTTCCTGTCGCACTAACTCCTCTTGTCTGTGAAGATAGTAACTCTTCGTTTATTGTGTTCAAAGGACTAAACTTGAAGTTTTACGAGTGGTTTTGTTTGGTGGGTAACGATACTATACATTTGGAGAAAGACACATTGTACACAGATTTTAGCTATCCTGCCCAAATAATGCTATATGCCGAGTCTATGGACGGTCCTAAGCTGAGAAAGCGGTGCGGGCCAAAAGGTGAAAAACAACGCGCGTGCTATGCGGGTCCTCGATCTTTATCCGTCAATTCTGAGCCGATTCAATTAAAGCAAAAAGGCAACTACGAGGTGGCTATAGATAGCGTATTTGGAGATGCCCCTCTATACTATATTGACTTGCATGAACAAGCAGATATATTCAAAATAAACAAAAATAGAATACGTGACGTGAGGACAAATATGACTTTGGATCTTTCAATAGAAGAATCTCAGGGGAAATGAAGGGTTAATTGAATTTTGATGTGATGGGTTATAGAAAGTTGGCCACACGGCAGAGGAAGAAGTCGAGGTTGCGGGAGCCACGGTTTTTGATGGTTGCCATTTGTATTTTGGCATTGGTGCTTCCCGACCCGGCGGATGTTCGTGCCGTTCCGTTGGGGGTGCCCGACCCGGGGTTGTTACTGACCTAGTGGATGTCCTGACCCAGCGGACGTTCGTCCCGACCCAGCGGATGTTCGGCTGCGTGCCGCTCCCGACCCAGCGAATGTTCGGCTACGTGCCGTTGGTCTCCCGACCCAGCGGATGTTCCATGCCGTACCGTTGGTCTGGATTTGCAATCCAGACCCATTGAGTATAAGGATTTTCAATCCGCCGGGCAGCAATGAACTAAACCGAGATAAGTAATTGTTTAAATATATTTTACATATAATTTCCATCTAATTGACCATTAATGATAATTAATGGTAATTCGTGTTCATAGTATGCACATTAATTTGGGTCACTGACTTAATGGATAATTCGTGTTAATAAAATGCACATCAATTGAGATTACTGACTTAACACCTGAGGCAATAAAACAGCCACGTCTTCGTTATCCTACTGATGATGACTAAAAACGGCATACAAGACAACTGCTCTCCCGACCCAGCGGATGTTCGGCTACGTGCCGTTGGTCTCCCGACCCCGCGGATGTTCCATGCCGTACCGTTGGTCTGGATTTGCAATCCAGACCCATTGAGTATAAGGATTTTCAATCCGAAACAATAATCTCGACCCAGCGGATGTTCGACTCCGCGCCTCCGACCCAGCAGATGTTCCATGTCGTGCCGTTGGTCTGGATTTGCAATCCAGACCCGTTGAGTACTCGACCCGGCGGATGTTCCCGACCCGGCGGATGTTCGACTCCGCGCCGCTGGTCTGGATTTGCAATCCAGACCCATTGAGTATAAGGATTTTCAATCCGAAATAGCAATGAACTGAACCGAAATTGCGCCTGAGGCAATAAAACAGCCACATCTTCGTTATCCTACTGATGATGATTAAAAACGGCATACAAGACAACTGCTCTTTCACGGGCAAAGAGCGCGACTCGGAAACAGGCTACGGCTATTTCGGTGCAAGGTATATGGATCACGAACTGATGACCATGTGGCTGAGTGTCGACCCGCTGGCGGATAAGTACCCAAGCATTAGTCCCTATGCATATTGTGCTTGGAACCCTGTGAAGTTGTACGATCCAGATGGAAAAGAAATTGACCTCTCTGGCTTATTTGATCAAAATGGTAATGCGAAAAGAGGATGCGAACTAGCCTGTAAGGCATTTTTGTTTTTTGCTAGAACCAAATACGGGCAAAAAGCACTTGCTCGGTTTGCAAAAAAAGGACAAACGATAGCAGGTCACACTTTTACACAAGATGGTTATTACCATAGAAAAGGTATTGACCTTGGATTCCGGGTCGGAAGTCAAAAAGAAATGTCTATGGCTAGTGGAATAACAGGATATGACTTTGCAGGCAGTGGTAATGCCGTCCGAATGAAGCAAACGATAACTCTCTGTGCCCCAATTGTGGCAAGTGATGAAGAAAATGTTGCTGCGTATTTGGAGACAATTTGCCACGAAATGTATTTTCATGCGTATAATAATGCCACCGATTATATAGATGACGGGATTATGAATTATTCTAATATACGTCCATATCTCAAGAAGGTTCGCGATAAGAATATGTGGCAAGAAGTGCAGGATCTGAGGCACAACCACGCATATAGGGATAACGCTATACCAATCATGATTGCTTATTTTGGCAAAACAAAAACAAGGGCGGAAACAATAGAATGGATGTCCCAGCAGGGAAAAAATTTCAAGCATTGTATAAATTGGTACAAAAAATAGTGTTTCAGACTCTCGTTTTGCCGTTCACAAAAAAGATTATTATAAAAGTAGGAAAAGATGAACCTATGGAAATTGATATTAATTACCTTGTCTGCTTTACTTTTACTTCAAAGTGACAAACCATCCGAACCCAGCGGTTATTACCATGTCGTCGACCAGATACTCAGAACATACCATCTTTTTTATTACAATAATAGCTTGCATTGCAGCCGGTACTTATCCAAAGAATTGACTGATTCTATAACGGACCTTTTTTGCCAAAAAAAGGATGTTTTTGCATATTATGACGGTAACACATACATTGACACATTACGGTTTATCAATTTTGATGTACAACTGCATTATCTTGTCTATACTCCTTCCTGGTGTAAGTCTTATGTGTTCAATCCTGAATCTGTGAAAGGTACATATGAATTCGTTCCCACCAAAGCCGAGCAGGAGTTGATTAATTTCGCTGTGTCGCAATTGGATTTTGGCGACACCATGCCAGAATTCAATTTACAGAAAGAACGGCCCCATAATATAATAATTGAAAGTGCCTATTTCGCTTTACAAATAAAATCGGATAAATTAAATACTGATATTGTTTCAGATTTATATGCAGAGGAAGTAACAGATGACATTTACTTATTAATTGATGCTTTAAACACCTTAGTATATGATCATTATAACGAGAAGTATAAAACAGCTGAAGTACCGGATAAGAAGGTAATGGAGTCTGCCGATGAGATAATTAGTAAAAAATATGGACCGCCACCTCCTCCCGAAGATTTATTGGATGGTTCATACTTCGACGATGATATGGAATAGTTAGACCCGACCCAGCGGATGTTCACTGAGCACTGATCCCGACCCCGCGGATGTTCGGTACCAGACCCATTGAGTATAAGGATTTCCCGACCCAGCGGATGTTCCGACCCCGCGGATGTTCGACTCCGCGCCGTTGGTCTGGATTTGCAATCCAGACCCATTGAATATAAGGATTTTCAATCCGCATAAGCAATGAACTGAACCAAAATGGCACGTGTGACAATAAAAGGCCGTCAACTTCGTTATCCTACTGATGATGATTAAAAACGACATACAAGGTGACTATACTTTCACGGTCAAAGAGCGCGACGAGGAAACCGGCTTCGGATACTTCGGTGCAAGGTATATGGATCACAAACTAATGACCATGTGGCTGAGTGTTGACCCGATGGCAGACAAGTACCCCGGCATTAGTCCGTATGCTTATTGTGCTTGGAATCCAGTGAAGTTGGTTGACCCGGATGGAAGAGATGTGTGGGAGTTAAATAAAAGTGGAGAATTAATTTGGAAAAGCTCTTCCGAACAAGATGAAATACGGACTAGTTCTGGTAATTCTCTAACTGTTAAGAATGGCATACTAACTAAAGGAAAAAACTACACAAAAACGGAGAATGGAGGAGAAGGTTATTTATATATGGATTTTAAAAAGGATGTTCAAAGTGCAGAATCTTTATTTCAGTTTTTTGCCGACAATTCAAATGTGGAATATAGTCTTATTGGATATGCCAACTCAAAAACGGATTTGACATCAGACAATTTTATTCTAACAAGTTCCTTCGATGAAAGAGGCGATATTATGGGAAGCGAACAAGCATACGCATATGCTTTGGATGGGTTATTAAGAGATCATACCCATAATCATCCTAGTGGCAGTATGCAACGATCAGGTGTCTATGATCCTAGAGTACCTTGGACTTTCAAGGAAAAGGGAAATGATGTAGGCTTCGTTGCTACAATGAAATCTTTACTATCAAAAAAGGCTCCATCTGCAACTTTTAATGCATATATTTATGCAGGTAGAAATCGCAATATAGCTTTCCCCAATGGTGGTTACA
Organism: uncultured Bacteroidales bacterium; assembly: GCA_947168515.1. GTDB lineage: Bacteria > Bacteroidota > Bacteroidia > Bacteroidales > P3 > Colimorpha. Next base: position 6,658 of record CAMVMF010000076.1, on the reverse strand, counting down.
TATGTTATAGTTCGACGAAGCCACAGTCATATGCAGGAAAAACATATTCTAAAGCCACTGCACTAAACAGATATGAGAGATATTAAATACATGCTCGGTATGAAAACAAATTGCTATTTGAAAACAACTTTTTTTCTAATTATGACGATGTTCACCATAACGTCACCTGCACAATCTTTGAATGATACATCAATAACCGGATTTGAGCGCTTCCTCTCATTTTTTAAAACGTTCCAACCGCCAGACTCTATGGTAAATTTATCTGCCATGACTCCATGTACAGAAGTTGTGGAAGACACAGTTTTTAAAAAAGATATGGAGAAGTGGGTGAATCCAGTTCCATTTTTCACTCAATCTCCTATGTTTAAAATACGGAAAGAATTATGTTGGTATGTGTTGGTTAAAAATGTCTGTACGGTCGCAAATATTGAGATGTGTTATATTGATATGATTGGATATTCTCTCACTGGAGAAAAAAAAGACAGGATATTTCTAAAAGTTATGGATGATCATGGAGGTTTGGGGCCGGAGTTAGACGAAGAACGATTAAGTCAAGGTCTTGTTCTGATGAATAAAGATAGCATAATACACAAATGGTTTGATAATGTCCCCATCGCAGGGGAAGCAACCCAAATGACAATGTATTATTTCGATTCTTTTGGAAATATCATTGCTCATCCCCCCCAACTAATGAAGGACTAAAGATGAGACTTAATATGTAGCATAATCAGCACATTCTTTCCGACCCCGCGGATGTTTGTGTCGTTCCTGACCTAGAAGATGTTCCTCCCGGCCCCACAAATGTTCCGTTGGTCAGGATTTCTGTTCTGACGGATATTCGGTGCCTTTGACCCAGTTGATGCCTCGGCCTATCGAATCTTCCATGTCGTGCTGTAGGTCTAGCGTTGCAATCCAGACCAGTTGAGTAGAGGTTTTTAACCCCAATCGGTCATTGGGCCGACATTTCAATCTATTTCACCCGTACGCTATCGAACATCTTTCGGTAGTAGGATGCTTTCTCTGTCAGTGGCATGGGGAAGGCGCGGGAGGAGGAGGGCATGCGCCACAGCCTCATGGGGCGGCCGCCTAAGGTGAAGGAGTTATACTCGCCCATCCTGGGCTGGGCCACGCCATAGTCCTCGGTGAGAACCGAAAAACTTTTCTGTCCGGTGCAGACCAGGTCGTGGCAGAGCGGCAGCTGAGACAGCAAGGCCTCAATGTCGGTCTTCTCGACTATCTCTAGGTCTTTGTCCGAGGCGTTGCCTGAGAGGCGGCGCACGGCAGTGGCTGTGTCGTAGATGGCGATGCCTTTTTCGGTGAGCAGCCGCACGATGTCTTCCTTATGGAAGGTTTTGTTGTCTACGTCCACCAGCCGGTTGTGGTCGCCGTAAAACACATGGCCAAAAATCTCCCACATCATGTTGGTGCGGTTGGGGTAGAAAAAGTCCATGCACCACCGCTTTCGAGGTGGCGGGAAGCTGCCGAGCATCAGCAGCCGAGCGTTGGGCGGCAGGAAGGGTTTCAGCGGGTGCCGCTCGACAGGGATAGCGTTCATATCAGTCATATACCATTTAACGGATTATCTTCCGTTTTATTGCCTTTCTTCTGCTCAGTGTTGCACCTGTAACTGGGATTTAAGGTTTTCGCTCTAGTACAACATATGACTGATTTTTGCCAAACGGTCTCAATGTCGTTTTTTTTCTCCACTTCGTTGTACTTCGTTATCGAAGAGCCACTGGCTCTTCTTCATCTTCGGGACGCTAGGAGTGAGTTTATTCCGTCACCGCACTGCGCTACGCTTGTACGGTGTTACTGAGATTCAGCCTCTTCGAGGCTGTAAAAAATCAGTCTTATATTAAACTAGAGCCAAGGTTTTTTGTCCGAGTGGCATTGGCCACACGGAAAAGAACAACCGCCGCTGGAGTTGCTCCTCAGCGGCGGTTGTTAGTTGATGAATGGATTTGTCGGTCTGGTGTGTTATCGGCAGGAATAGTTGCTACCTGATTGCGCGGGCCTATTCGTAGCGACTTGCCACGTATCGGATTTCGGAGAGGTCGAGGTCGACATCGTCTTCGTCATTGTTGGTGAGGAAGGAGTTGAGGGGGTAGATGTCGTAGTCCTTGCTGAATCCGGAGGGCTCGGCGATGTTCACCTCCAGGGTCTTTTTGTGGATGCCCAGCACGCAGTCTTCGTAAACTTCGGGCTCGTCAAGCACATCGCACATTTCTTCGGCAATGCGGTCTTCTAAACTTTTTTCCATAACAATTAGGTTTTAGAATTGTGTGTGTATTATGACTGCAAAGATACACAAAAAAAATGACATATTGTTTTTTTAAGAAAAAAAAGTGCTGTGGCAAGGTTTTATGCCTTCATGGTGTGGGCAAAAAATATTCGCTCTAGTACAACATATGACTGATTTTTGCCAAACGGTCTCAATGTCGTTTTTTTTCTCCACTTCGTTGTACTTCGTTATCGAAGAGCCACTGGCTCTTCTTCATCTTCGGGACGCTAGGAGTGAGTTTATTCCGTCACCGCACTGCGCTACGCTTGTACGGTGTTACTGAGATTCAGCCTCTTCGAGGCTGTAAAAAATCAGTCTTATATTAAACTAGAGCCAAAATATTCTATGAAAGAGACTGTTCTTTATGAAATGGCTAAATAGTATGGTGGAGCGATAAAGGTCCGAAGGTTCTTACGCTCAATAGCGTTGCGAAAAGTTGGGCGCGGAGAAAGCATGGTTTGGCGAGACCGCGCAACGCCCCACAAAAAACACTCTTGTGGTGCGAGACTGTTGTCTGCCCAGTGATTGGCTTTTGGGAGAGGGAGGGCATCAGGTGAATATATACGAACGTAAAGAGGAGAATGTGGTACGCTCAGTAGCAGTTGTTGCCTTACCGTGTATTTTACTTTCACTATGTCAAATATAATTCGTATTTTTGCAAAAAGTTTCTGGCACAGTGATGCAACATGAAAGGATTGAAAGATAGTACAGTAGTGTCGCACCTGAGGGTTCCGCCCTGCGGGGTGTTTGCGCTGGTATGGCTCGCCATGCTGCTGTGTGATGTTTCATGGGCGGCAGAGAGTTCTGCAGCCACCCTTGGTGCAGGGCAGGGGACCATATACCAGAACAGCAAGGATGTGCCACAATGGCAGAATGTGGGGCTGGAAGATTTGCTGGTTGTCAGCAGCCAGCCCTCGATACCGACGGCACGACCGATGCGGCAGGTGTATGCCCTAGGAGAGGATGTCGGCCAAAAAGCCCTTGTCCGTATACCCTATGTTGCAGCGCATGTCGTTTGGACGGTGATGTCGCGGAGTGTGCCAGGATGTTATATCTATTTTCTGCTGAATCTCAGACTCTGATATACTTTTCTGTTTCGCTCTAGTACAACATATGACTGATTTTTGCCAAACGGTCTCAATGTCGTTTTTTTTCTCCACTTCGTTGTACTTCGTTATCGAAGAGCCACTGGCTCTTCTTCATCTTCGGGACGCTAGGAGTGAGTTTATTCCGTCACCGCACTGCGCTACGCTTGTACGGTGTTACTGAGATTCAGCCTCTTCGAGGCTGTAAAAAATCAGTCTTATATTAAACTAGAGCCTTTTGATAATAGTTTTCTTTAGTTTTGCTGCCTTCTGCCTTCGGATGGCAGAAAGGACGGTATGACATTATTAAACAGAATAGTACATGAAAAATATAAACGAAATGATTTATAGCCGGCCGGAGATACGCCGCGGATTCAAACCGCTCTGGTCGGCATGGGCACTGGTATTGATATGTGCCGTTTTTGCTGCGGTGTATTTTATTGTTGGCAACCTCTCCGATACCATGAGGAGTACCTGTCTGTATATGGGCGTTTTCGGCCTGTTGGTCTTGCTCTTCATCCTTTTGTTCTATCTCTTTGGCGACTGCCGTTATCCCTACAGCAAGGAGATTAATAGCCCGTTGGAGCCCACGCGTGACTACTATGCCGAGACTTCGCTGGCCCAGCTTACCGAGGCTTTGGAGCAGGGCGACGAGGCCGCCTTGGCCAAGCTGAAGAAGACGGTGTTGCCCCAGCTGGTGCTGGTGCGATATGGCGACAGTGCCGGGCGCGTGTTTTACTCGCAGGTGCTGCGTCAGGAGGGAGACGAGCAGGTGCCTATCACAGACATATTTGTTAACAAAATAAATAAATGATTGATACCATGGAAAACACACAAAATATACAAAATATAGAAGAGTACATAGCCGGCGAAATGGCCGGCAAGGTAGTGCGAAAGGCCAAATCGCCTTTGGCATGGATTTTGCTCACTGCTATTGGGGCGGCTGCTTTGGTGGCCAGCTTTGCCGGCAGCGTGACCGACAGCATGCAGATGTTGCTGCTGACGTTGGGCGTGACGGCTGTGTTGGTGGGCGGTGTGCTTACGGCACTGTGCCTTACCAAGACCTTGTGGTACTACTACTATGAGCCTACCCACAGCCGAGTAAGGACGAAGCTCATCTACTATACGGCAGATGAATATGCCAAATGCTGCGATGCCTTGGCCAAGGGAGAGTACAACTGCTTGGGCAATTTGCAGCCCCAGATAACCTCGCTGTTGGTGCTGCAGGCGGCATGGAGCAGCGATGGCTCCTTCGCTCTGCTGCAGGCTGGGCGTCACGATAGCGGCAGGGTGCTGCCCGAAACCGAAGTAGCTCGACTGGAGGGCACCGAGGCGGCGGCAGCCATGTCGTGGTTGAATACGTAATACACATCGGCGGCACGGCCGCATCAGGCCGTGCCGCTTTTATAATTAATACACATCGGCTCTCAACTCTTAACTTTTAAAAAATAGGCTTATGCATATTGAACTCTTGCTACTGATTTTTTCCGCACTCTTCTTTGCCAGCATTTTGGCCGAGAAGGCGGGCAGCCGTTTTGGCATGCCGGCCCTGTTGCTGTTCTTGGCGGTGGGGATGTTTTTTGGTGACGACGGTCTGGGCGTGCATTTCGACAATATCGAAACGGCCCACATGATAGGCACCGTGGCCCTCTGCATCATCCTGTTTTCGGGTGGACTGGACACCAAGTTCGGCGACATCAAGCACGTCTTGGGCCCGGGCATCACTCTGGCCACCCTGGGGGTGCTGATTACGGCACTTGTCACCGGCGTAGTGCTGTACTATGTCGGCGGTCGGCGGTTGGGGATAGACCTGATGCTCTGCCTGCTGTTGGCGGCAACGATGAGCAGCACCGACTCGGCTTCGGTATTCTCCATCTTGCGGGGGAGGGGGTTGAACCTGAAACACAACCTGCGTCCCACATTGGAACTGGAGAGCGGAGCCAACGACCCGATGGCATATGTGCTGACGCTGACGTTCATCACGCTGAGCATGCAGGGCGGCAGCCCCGACTGGGGCGGGGCCGTGCTGATGCTGGTGACCCAGCTGGTGATTGGCGCAGTGGCAGGATGGCTGCTGGGCAAGGGTATGGTGTGGTGTGTCAACAAGATCAATATGGACAATGCGGCCCTCTATCCCCTGCTGGTGATGGCGGGCAGTTTCTTTGTTTTTGCCTTCACTTACTACATCCACGGCAACAGTTTTTTGGCGGTCTATATAGCCGGATTGGTGGTGGGGAACAGCAAGTTCGTGCATAGGCGTTCCACACGCAATTTCTTTGACGGTATCACATGGCTTTCGCAGCTTTCGATGTTTCTGACGTTGGGGCTGTTGGTCAACCCTTCGGAGCTGAAAGAGGTGCTTGTGCCAGGGTTGATTATCAGTTTTGTGATGATATTTGTCAGCCGTCCGCTGTCGGTCTTCCTCTCGATGGCCCCTTTCCGCAGTTACACGTTCAAGGATCGTCTGTTTGTGTCGTGGGTAGGGCTGCGGGGGGCGGTGCCCATCATCTTTGCCATCCTGTGCAGGGCCTCGGGAGTGGAGCATGGCGAGGTGATGTTCAACATCGTGTTTCTATGTACCCTGGTGAGCCTTGTGGTGCAGGGCACCTCGTTGCCGTTGGTGGCCAAATGGCTGGGGGTGTCGGATGCACCGGCCCCCGAGCAGCAGCGCTCACAGGAGTTCGACATAGAATTTCCTGAGGAGATTAAGTCCACCTCTAGCGAAATAGAAATCAGCGACGATATGCTGAAGAACGGCAACCGCTTGATGGACATGCGTATGCCGGAGAAGACCTTGGCCATCATGGTCAAGCGGGACGAGAACTATTTTGTTCCGACGGGTAAGACGGTGCTGCACAGTGGTGACCGACTGATGGTGCTTACCGACAACAAAGAGGCGCTAGAGACCACTCTTAAGGCCCTGGGGGCTGTGCCTAAGGAGCAGCCCGAAGAACCCCGGCGCAAGTGGTGGCATATCTTTATCGAAGACGAGGACTAGGCCACCACAATCCTCTCGTCGTCCTCCACACGTCTCCCAACTCTCAACTCTCAATTCTCAACTCTCAATTCAAAAAAGCCTTTTACTTTTATTCAAATGAGCTCCGCGGATCTCACGTATATTCACGTATTTATTTACTCGTGATACTTGTGATACGTGGATAATAATGATTATTTAAAGTTGTAGAGTCTAGTCCCATTTAGTTTTTACCTTTTACCTTATCACAGACTCTCACATTTCCATTCTCAATTCCCCATTCTCAATTCCCCATTCTCAATTCCCCATTCTCAATTC
>CAMVMF010000075.1 GCA_947168515.1 uncultured Bacteroidales bacterium | reverse complement strand
GCCCATCAGTTCCTGGCCGACCGCTATATCACCGGCACTTGCCCCCACTGCGGCAACGAGCATGCCTACGGCGACCAGTGCGAAGCCTGCGGCACCTCGCTCAACGCCACCGACCTCATCAACCCCAAGTCGGCCCTCAGCGGCAACCCGCCCGTCATGAAGGAGACCAAGCACTGGTACCTCCCCCTCAACGAGGACGAGCCCTGGTTGCGCCAGTGGATTTTGGAGGAGCACAAAGGCGACTGGAAGACCAACGTCTACGGGCAGTGCAAGTCGTGGATTGACGCCGGACTGCAGCCCCGTGCTGTCACCCGTGACCTGGATTGGGGTGTCAAAGTACCCCTGGAGGGAACCGATGGCAAAGTGCTGTATGTATGGTTCGATGCGCCTATCGGCTATATCAGTTTCACCAAGCAGCTGAAAGGCAATGATTGGGAGAAATGGTGGAAAGACCAGGACACCAAGTTGGTGCATTTCATCGGCAAGGACAATATCGTCTTCCACTGCATCATTTTCCCCTCGATGCTTCATGCCGACGGCAGCTACATCCTTCCGCAGAATGTGCCTGCCAACGAGTTTCTCAACCTCGAAGGCGACAAAATCAGCACCTCGCGCAACTGGGCAGTATGGTTGCATGAATACCTGAAGGAGTTCCCCGGCAAACAGGATGTGCTGCGCTACACCCTTTGCAGCAATGCCCCTGAGACCAAGGACAACGACTTCACCTGGAAGGACTTCCAGCTGAAGAACAACTCCGAGCTGGTGGCTATTCTGGGCAACTTCGTCAACCGAACCCTGGTACTTACTCACAAGTTCTATGGTGGCAAAGTGCCTGCCGCAGGCCCCTGGGGCGAGTTGGAGCAGGAGACCATCCGCGAGATGGCCGCCATCCCCGAAAAGGTGGGTCGCAGCATAGAGAACTACCGCTTCCGTGAAGCTTTGGCCGAGATGATGAACCTGGCCCGTCTGGGCAACAAATACCTCACCGACACCGAGCCTTGGAAGCTTATCAAGAGCGATCCAGAGCGTACTGCTTCGGTGATGAACCTCTCGTTACAGATCTGTGCCAACTTGGCCATCCTCTGCGAGCCGTTCCTACCCTTCACCGCTGCCAAGATTCGTCGCATGATGAATCTCGGCGACAATCTCCGTTGGCGCGATGCCGGCAATGCCGAACTGCTGGCCGCCGACACCATGATGGAGAAGCCCGAGTTGCTTTTCGAGCAAATCGACGATGCCACCATCGAGCAACAGGTCAACAAACTGTTGGAGACCAAGAAACAGAATGCCCTCAATGCTTGGGCACCGGCTGAGGTAAAGCCTACTGTGGCTTTTGACGATTTCGGCAAAGTAGACATCCGCGTGGGTACTGTGCTGGAGTGTTCCAAAGTTCCAAAGGCGGATAAATTGTTGAAATTCCTGATTGAGGACGGTATGGGTACCCGCACCATTGTCAGCGGCATTGCCAAGTTCTATCCCGAGCCGGAGAAATTGGTGGGTATGCAGGTCTGTTTTATTGCCAACTTTGCTCCACGCAAGCTCAAAGGTGTAGAGAGCCAAGGCATGATACTTAGTGCCGAGGACAAGGACGGTCGTCTCGTACTCGTCACCCCCAGCCAACTTGTCACCCCCGGATGCAACGTGGGATGATATGGTCGTGCTTTTATTAGGCGGCAACGGACTGCTGGGACATAACGTTTTGAAACAACTTCTGCAACAGGGTCATGAAGTACATGCCCTGTTGCGGGGTTCTTCTAGTCTTCATGTCTCCGATTTTCCTCAACTGCATTCCCTCAGCATTTTCAGAGGGTCGCTTTTGAATGATGCCGACCTTCGGCAGGCTGCCCAAGGGTGCGATGCCATCATCAATTGTGCTGGTGTGACGGACATGTCGTTGTTGCACTATGAGGATTATTTGCCGGTCAACCGCGATCTTTGTGGCAGACTGCTCCAGTTGATGGAGCAGCTGCATATTACCCGCCTTGTCCATACGAGTACCGCCAACACCGTGGGTTTTGGTACTCCCACCCATAGGGCCACTGAACAGGATCCGGTCCAGCCACCTTTTGCCAACTCATTCTATGGCCGGAGCAAACGTGAGGGCGAACAGCTCCTCCAAGAAGGTGCTGTCCACCATCCCGACTGGCACATTGTCATAGTCAACCCAGGCTTTATGGTGGGTGCCTATGACACCAAACCTAGCTCGGGTACCCTTTTGCTCGCTGGATACCGCAAACCCCTGATGTTGACACCCAAAGGGGGCAAAAGTTTCATCCATGTGGCTGATGCTGCCGTTGCCATCGTCAATGCCCTGAGCATGGGTACCCACGGTAGCCGCTATCTGCTCACGGGTGAAAATCTTACCCTTCGTCAATTCTATAGGCTACAGGCCCATACCTGTGGCTATCGCCAAGTGCTGCTGACGGTACCCAATGGGTTGCTTTCTTTGGCAGGATATGTGGGTGACATACTACGTTGCTGCGGTGTGGCCACACAGGTCTCTACCCGCAACATACGTCAGCTTATGGTCAAGGAGTATTACGACGCTACGGCAGCCCATACCGATTTGCACCTTCCTGCAACATCTATCTCTCATGCTATCAGCGATTTCTTCTCTTGGTACCACCAACGTTAAAGAAAGATTAGCGCAGGTAGGCAATATTTTTGGGAATGTTCCGTTAATCATGTAATTGCTAAAATATAAAGATATGAAAAAGTTTTTTTCGGAAGGTCTCCCCCTGTTGCTGATGGCTGTGATGTTGGTCTGCTCCTGTGGCAACAGACAGGACTCAAACACGGCTCAGAAGAAAGGCTCCTCAGGTAAGACACTCGAATTGCTCGTAGTTGCTAATGAGGATGTGTATACGGGTGATACCAAGGTACTTATAGACTCTATTTTTGCATCTCCCCAGCTGGGCCTTCCCGTAGCGGAGAGTAAGTTCGACATTGTCAATATCCCGATGTCTTCCTATAAGAATACCGAGATGTTCAAGGTTCACCGCAATGTTATTCTACTCGATGTCAATCCCAGCAACCCGGATAAGGTCTACATGCATATTGACGAATATGCAGCACCCCAGGTGATTGTTGATTTTGCCTGCAAGGATGCCCTCTCGCTCCAAGAGAATATACGTAAGTATCAGGACTATATGTTCCGTGAACTATACAAGGCCGAACATCGTCGGGTGCAAAAGGCTTTTCGTGGCATGAATGGATATGATGTCAATGAGGCTATTAAGAAGAAATTTGGTTTCAGTCTCCTGTTCTCCAACGAATTCTCTTTGGCGAAAGAAGGAGTTGATTTTGCATGGGTGCGCAAGGAGGCCAAGGACTTCGGCATAGGTGTTCTGATTGATGTTTTCCCCTATGAGACTAAGGGGAGTTTTGAAGAGAAAAGCATTCTTGACCGTCTTGATACGACAATGAAACGTCATGTACCAGCCTCTGCAGATAATAGCTATATGGGCATAGAGCGTCGTTGCGATGAAGAGGGCAACTATCTGGCTCCCATCTACTCCAAGGTGATAGACTTCGACAGCAGCGAATATGCTGTTGAGACCCGCGGCTGCTGGCGCGCCTTTGGGGATTTTATGGGTGGTCCCTTTGTTACATATACCGTTCTCTCACCTGACAAAAAGCGGGTGGTGATGCTTACAGGCTATGTTTATTGTCCCCGCAACAAACCTTGGACCAAACGCGACCTCCTTATGCAGGTGGAGAGTATCTGCTGGTCTCTTGAATGGTAGTTGTAATTTTTTTAAATCCAGTTACTTGAAGAAGCACTCCTTTCTACTCCTTTTACTTCTGATGACCGCTTTTTCATCGGCGGCCCAGACTTTCTTGTCCCACTGCGAATTAGGTCTTTCATTTGGCGGCATGAACTACATTGGCGACCTCAACAACCAAAGTATGTTTGGCCAGGTCAATATGGCTGGTGGCGTAGCGGCGCGCTATAAGTTCGACTCTCGCTGGGCTCTGGCGTTCACCGGCACCTACGGCCATATAGAGAGTACCGACTATATTGCCCGGCGCAATCTCAGTTTCCGGTCAACGTTGGCAGAGGTGGGTGCTCGGGTCGAGTTCAATTTCTTTCCTTATGGTGCCCATAAAGCCACCCTCAAGCGTTCAACACCGTATATTTTTGCTGGTGTAGGTTTCTTCAAGTTCAATCCTCAGGCACTCTATGCCGACCCGACGGGTGGTTCTGTCCTATGGTATGATCTCCAACCGTTAGGCACTGAGGGTCAGGGTTCTGCTACCTATCCAGACAGGCAGAAGTATAAGTTGGTGGAGGTCAGTATGCCATTCGGAATAGGGTATCGATGGCGAGTGTCTGATAACATGCATGTTACAGTGGAATATGGCTGGCGCAGGACCTGGACTGATTATCTCGACGACGTCAGCACCACTTACGTTGGTTCGGACCTCCTTAATGGTCAAGGAAACTCTATGGCTGCCACCCTTGCCGATCGCAGCAGCGAGGTGTTGCCCGGTTATGTCAATGGAGTAGGGGTAAAGCGTGGCGATGATGCCCTAGATGACTGGTACTCTTATTTTTGTCTCACTGTCACTTTTTCCGCCGAGATGCTCTTCGGATGGATGCGTGGCAGGACTTGTGAGTTGTAAATTACAAGAAATAAACACATAATAATCGATATGAAACTCGAAGATATTGACAAATCCCGTGTGCCGCAGCATGTGGCTATCATCATGGACGGTAATGGTCGTTGGGCACAGAAACAGGCCCACAGGCGCATTTTCGGTCATCAGCATGCCATGACAGCAGTGCATGAAGCCGTCGAAGCTGCCGTGAACTGTGGTGTCAAGTACCTGACACTTTATACCTTCAGCACTGAAAATTGGAACCGTCCTCAAGAGGAGGTTGATGGCCTCATGGAACTTATTATCAAGGCTGTGCGCGATGAGACCAAGACCCTGATGGATCATAGCGTCAAGCTTGAGGCCATTGGCGATATCCAACGAATACCCGAACGTTCACGCAACAAACTCTTCGAGTGCATGAAAGAAACGGCCAACAATACCGCCATGACGCTGGTAGTGGCCCTCAGCTACAGTGCCCGTTGGGAGACTGCTCAGGCCCTCCGCCAAATCTGTGTCGACGCCCGTGAGGGTCGGCTCAATCCCGATGCCGTCACCGAAGACACCTTTCGTAACTATCTAGCTACAAAGAACTACCCCGACCCCGACCTACTCATCCGTACTGGCGGCGAGTTCCGCATCAGCAATTTCCTCCTCTGGCAGATGGCCTATACCGAATTTTATTTCACCGACCTCCTTTGGCCCGACTTCCGTCTTGAAAACTTCTATGATGCCATCATTGACTACCAGTCGCGTCAACGACGTTTTGGCAAAACCGGTGATCAGGTTGCTAAGTGAGAACCCTTACAAAATTATATTTTTTGCAAGTAAAATATAATAAAATGCACAAAATAGAGTTATTGTTTATCTAAGGCGTCAAAAGTGCTATGCACTTGTTGTGCCGTTTTGTTGCGTAATAGAATAGTATAATACACTGAATGAAGAAGATATTTTCTTTCTTGACCCTGTTGCTGGTGCTGATGTTTTCGGCACCTACTTTCGCACAGGTTGTTGTCGGCAGTCAGGAATACGACATCGACTACCTTACTCCCAAAGTCTACGAAATTGGCGGCATCACCTTTTCCGGTGCCGATAATTACGACACCCGTATGATTCTCCTCATTGCCGGCCTGCAGGTGGGCGACCAAATCCGGGTCCCCAGCGATAAACTAGCCACTGCCGTTGACCGTCTATGGAAGCAGGGTCTTTTCGAGGATGTCCAAATCTACATCACCCGTATTCAGGACAACAAGATTTTCTTCGAAATAGAGCTCCGTAGCCGTCCCAAACTTTCCTACTTCCAGTTCAAGGGTGTCAAGAAGAACGATGTCGACAAGTTGAAGGAGGAAATGAAAATCGCTTCGGGCGATGTGGTCACGGAGAACCTCCTCACCACCTCCAAAAATAAGATTCGTGCCTACTATCTCGAAAAAGGGTATACCAACGTCTCTGTTAATGCCACCACGGCACTCGATACCCTTACCCAGAACAAAGACGGCCGCGTGATGATTAACTTCGATGTCAATACCGGCCGGAAGGTAAAAATCGACTCTATCGTTTTTGAAGGCAATGACAGCATTAGTTCTAACAAACTGTATAAGCAGATGAAGAACACCCATGATGTCAACTATTTCAAAAAACTATATTTTTGGACTCCCAGCTTTTGGAAGGCCTCTAAATATCAGGAAGCCAAATTCAACGAAGACCTTGAAAGCATTATTGCCTATTACAATGAGAATGGTTTTCGCGATGCCCGCATCATCTCCGATACGGTTTACCCCGTACATCACGCCGACTCTAAGACAGACCGCTTGATGATTAGAATTAAAATCCATGAAGGCCAGAAATTCTACTTCCGCAACATCACCTTCTCGGGCAACACCATATATCCCACCGAGTTGCTCTCCAAGCATCTCCGTATCAACAAGGGTGACCCCTACAACCGTACGCTCCTCCAGCAAAACATCACCTACAATCCTGCCGGCACCGACATCAGCTCCCTCTATATGGACAATGGCTATCTTTTCTTCAGTGCCACCCCTGTTGAGGTGGGTGTGGAGAACGACTCCATTGATATAGAAATCCGAATCATCGAAGGCAAGCAAGCCCGCATCCGCAATGTCGTCCTAGAAGGCAACACTGTCACCAACGACCGTGTCATCATGCGTGAGCTTCACACCCGTCCGGGTGACCTTTTCAGCCGCGATGCTATCATGCGTAGCCGACGTGAGCTTGCCACCTTGGGCTATTTCAAAGAGGAGTCCATCATCCCCGATGTCAAGCCAAATGCCAAAGATGGTACGGTGGATGTCGTATACAAGCTTGAGGAGGGCAACACCAGCCAGATCCAACTCCAAGGTGGTTATGGTAGCGGCATGGTCATCGGCCAGATAGGCCTTACCCTCAACAATTTCTCCGCCCGTAATATCTTCAAGAAAAGTGCATGGCAACCCCTACCCGCAGGTGACGGTCAGAAACTATCTCTCAATGCCGTTACCAATGGTACCTATTACTATGCCCTCAACGCCTCATTTACCGAACCCTGGCTTGGCGGTCGCCGTCCGCAGTCTTTAAGTGTCTCGGCCTACCACAACCTCTATAGCAATGGGTACTTCTTTACCGACCACTCCCATCCCAAGTACTACAGCCTTCGTCTCACCGGTGGCGGCATCTCTCTTGCCAAACGTCTCAAATGGCCCGATGACTACTTCATCATTTCTCACAGCCTCTCTTACAAACATTACGATCTCCACAATTATACCATCCTTGCCGGTACCGCCTTTACCGACGGTAAAGCCAACGACCTCTCCTACGGTCTCACAATCAGTCGCAACTCTCTAGACTCGCCTATTTATGCCCGTAGCGGATCGGAAATTTCCGTTTCCGGTTATGTCACGCCTCCCTATTCCGCATTCGCTAAAAATAAAAACTACGCCGATCTCAGTTCCCAAGAAAGATACCGCTGGGTGGAATACTATAAAGTCAATCTTCGCGGTTCTTGGATGCTCAATCTCGTAGGCGATGTGGTGCTCAACGCTCGTGCCCGTTTCGGCTGGCTGGGTTCCTATAACAAAAGCATTGGCACCTCACCCTTCGGACGCTATTTTCTGGGTGGCGACGGCCTCTCGACGTGGATGCTTGACGGACGCGAAGTCGTCCCTCTGCGTGGATATGAGAACAACTCCCTCAGCCCCGACGATGGTGCAGCAGTCTTCAACCGCTACACCCTTGAGATTCGTCAGCCTATCATTGAAAGTGCCAGTGCCACCTTTTGGGTACTTGGATTCCTCGAAGGTGGTAACGCATGGAGTCATATTCGCGATTTCCAACCATTCAATATCTATAATTCTGCCGGTCTTGGTGTCCGTGTCTACATGCCTATGTTTGGCCTCATCGGTGTCGACTGGGGCTATGGCTTCGACGGTGCCAATGGCGGTTCCCACTTCCATTTCAGTATTGGACAGAGCATCGACTAATCATCTCCTTCAATCATGAAAAAACTTTCCTTGGTTCTCCTTCTCCTGCTGGCCACTGCCCCTGTCATGCAAGCACAGAAATATGCCTGTGTCAACACCGATTATATCATGCGGCAAGTGCCCGAGTACAATCAAGCCCTCAACAAACTCAACAAATTTATCACGGAGTGGAAGGGTGAGATAGAAGCCAAGCAGCAGGAGGTCGACGAGTTGCGCGAACGCTATCAGCAGGAGGCCTATCTCCTGCCCGACAACCTCAAACAACGGCGCCAGGACGAGATCCACAACAAGGAGACTGAACTTCGTGCCCTGCAGCGTCAACGTTTCTCTGCCGGAGGCGATCTTGACCAAAAGCGTGCCGAACTTATGAAGCCCATACAAGACCGCGTTTACAATGCTATCGAGCGTATTGCCCGTGAGAAGAACTATGCCTTTATTTTTGATAAAGCAGCCTCTGCCACGGTACTCTACGTGGGTGAAAAATATGACATCAGCAATCAGGTGCTGGAGATGATGGGCATTAAACCAGGTTCCGTACCCGATGGTGGCGGAACCGCTGCCTCACCCTCCTCTGCTGGCAATGCCAGCAATACGCGAGGAGGCTCCCGCGACGCTTCTCACAAGAATGCGCGCTAGGCAGCCCTCCCAGTTTTCGCATCTAATAAAAACAGTATAATTAGTAAAAACAATAACATACAAAACAACATGAAGAAAGGATTTATCGCAGTATTGGTAGCCCTGCTGGCCTTCGGCGGCAGCGCTATGGCACAGAAAAACATCAAACTCGGTCACATCAACTCCAACGCACTCATGGAAATCATGCCCGGACGCGACACCGCTATGGCACAGCTCCAGAAGGATGTTGACGATGCCAAGGCCGAGATGGACGCTATGAGAAAAGAGTACGAGACAAAAGTCAACGAGTATATGGCCAAACGTGACCAGCTCTCCGAGCTTATCCGCAAGACCAAGGAAACGGATCTTCAGGCCATGGGTGCCCGTATCGAAGAGTTTCAGGCCAATGCCCAGAAGCTGCTCGAAGAGCGCCAGGAAGCCTTGCTGAAGCCTATCGTTGACCGTGCCAAGGCCGCCATCGAGGAGGTGGGTAAGGAGAATGGCTATACCTACATCTTTGATGCCGGTGTTGGGGCTGTCCTCTATTCTCAGGACAGCGACGACATCATGCCCTTAGTTAAGAAAAAACTCGGTCTGAAGTAATAGTATTTTTTCAATCTACGGCGGTCAACAGGTCATACCTTTTGGGTACTGTCTGTTGACCGCTGAAAGTTTCTCTGCCTATGCTAGTCAAAACCTATGGTAGTGCCATCTATGGTGTAAGTGCCATGCTTGTCACCGTTGAAGTAAGTGTTGGCAAGGGGGTCGGCTTTTCCATCGTGGGCCTGCCTGACAATGCCGTTAAGGAGAGTCAGCAGCGCATCGCCACAGCCGTTCTCCATTGTGGCTACCATATACCTGGCAAAAAGATTGTGGTCAATATGGCTCCAGCTGATGTCAAGAAAGAGGGTGCTGCCTACGACCTCACTATTGCCATTGGTATTTTGGCAGCCTCTGGCGAGATGCGTGCCGATGACTTGTCCCAATACCTCATCATGGGCGAGCTCTCACTCGACGGTACCTTGCGTCCCATCAAGGGTGTCCTGCCTATTGCCATCGAAGCCCGACGGCTCAAGTACAAGGGCATCATCGTCCCCCAGGAGAATGCCCGTGAAGCAGCCATTGTCAACAATCTGGAGGTCTATGGTGCCACCAATGTCCGACAAGTTATTGACCACCTGAATGGCGAGCAGATGATACAGCCCACCATTGTTGACACCAGGGCGGAGTTTGCAGCTCACCTCAACCAATATGAGTATGACTTTGCCGATGTCAAAGGTCAGGAAATCCTCAAGCGGGCCTTGGAAATTGCTGCGGCTGGCGGGCACAACGTTATCATGATAGGCCCTCCGGGCTCTGGTAAGACCATGTTGGCCAAGCGCATGCCTTCTATTCTGCCTCCGCTCAGTCTTGAGGAAGCATTGGAGACTACCCAAATCCATAGTGTTGCTGGCAAGATGCGGCAGCAGGATTCCCTCATTGCGGTGCGTCCTTTCCGTGCTCCGCATCACACGGTGTCGGATGTGGCCCTTGTGGGTGGAGGGACCAATCCTCAGCCCGGAGAGATTAGTCTGGCCCACAATGGAGTACTTTTCCTCGATGAGCTGCCTGAGTTCAAGCGGTCTGTTTTGGAAGTGCTGAGGCAGCCTATGGAGGAACGTCGGGTCACTGTGTCACGAGCTAAGCTTACGGTAGACTATCCGGCCAGTTTCATGTTGGTGGCGGCCATGAACCCCTGCCCCTGCGGCTACTACAACCATCCCACCATCCAATGTACCTGTCCCCCTGGAGCTGTAAAGAAATACATGAACAAAGTCTCAGGGCCTCTCCTCGACCGCATCGATATACAGGTAGAGGTCATTCCGGTGCCTTTCAGCGAACTCTCTGTCAAGCAGTCCGGCGAAAGTAGTGCCGACATACGCCAGCGGGTCATTGCCGCCCGCAAGATTCAAGAGGAACGTTTCAAAGGATGTCCCGGAGTCCATTGCAACGCACAGATGGGTAGCAAACTATTCAATCTTTATTGTGTCTTAGACAGCGAAAGCCAAGAGATGATGCGTACTGCCATGGACAGGCTGGGGCTCTCTGCCCGTGCCTACGACCGCATCCTTAAAGTGGCCCGCACCATTGCCGACCTTGCCCAAAGCCCCAATATCACCGCTGAGCATCTAGCTGAGGCCCTTACCTTCCGCTCTCTGGACCGTGAGAGTTGGGGTGGCATCTAATCTATTACCAATCCTACGAAATGAAAAAAAACAGGTGTCTCTATCTCTTATTGTCAGTCTTACTTATGGCCTCCTGTGGTCAAAATGCGCGCAGTTTCGACCCACGCGACACGGTGCAGGTACCCCAAGGATATACTGGCGAGGACAGCATAGCCTATATCGAGAACTCCGTTGTGCAGAGTCCGATTTCTTGCAATGACTTTTTAGGTTTGGCAGAGGTCCATTCGATTGAGGAGTGGCTATTTAACTACAATAATGTCGAGCAGGCAAAGGCAGAACCTGAATATGCAAATCGGTATCTTGCTACTTGGCGCGACTCCTGTGCCCTTCGACTGGCCAACCGTTTGATTCGTATGCATGAGGTGGTCCTTCTAAATGGCGATGCCATGGACCAACTGCAGTTTGCCATGGCTGTCAATGTCGCGTTGGACACTTTCCGAGCCCAGGTGCCCGATGTAGCGTACGATTCAGCCATTTGTGAAATAGACCGAGTAGCGGGCAAGTTCTCCTCCTTAACTCAGCTGGAGTTGAACATGCATAGCGAATTGCTCTCTTTGGTCGAGTACTATCACACTTTTGAGGCTTACCGCCAGTGGCTTTCCCAAGTGCCTAACAATCTCAAGTCACTTGCACAGGAGGAATACAAGGCATGGTATGAACTTAATAAGGCTCGTTTTGTCCTTTGGCGCGATGTGTCATTCCAGCAAGAGGGGTACAGCATGAAGCCTATGGAGATTTATGCATACTACTCTAACCTGATGCAAAACCGTCGTGCTGAGCTGGTCATAGAACGCTCCATTGTACTTGGGGGCAAGGAATACAAGCAGAAGGGCCGCACTGTCAACACCCAGCAGTGGGAATCCTGGATTGCCAAAAGCTCTGTGCCGGAAGACATCGACTTGCTGAAAGAGTGGGAGATGGAAGAATTAATACCAGACAAAGACACTGTGGCCCAGCGTGTGAACAGTCTGCGCGATGCCTTCTCTCGGTGGCTTGCGGCGCGTCAGGCGTTGGCAGCTGAGCTCCCCGCCTCCCGCAGCACCTCTTATGACAACCTTACCGCCGACATCCACTGCCGTATGATTGGCAAGCTACCGCCGCTGGTTCCTTTAGATTAGCATATAATTACGGTTAATATAGAATAGGTATGTATAATCCAGGCAGTTGGCTTGACTTCGACGGCAATATTACAAGGGTCGAGGCTGTCCATCAGGGCTTTTATGAACCCTTTGATGCTGAGGTAGTGGACGGCG
>CAMVMF010000074.1 GCA_947168515.1 uncultured Bacteroidales bacterium | reverse complement strand
TCGCCGCCAATCTTTTATAGAGGGAGTCAGTTTCTGGCTCCCTTTTTTTGTTGTTGTTTATAGGAGGGGGGATAGAGGGGATAGATTTGATAGAGGGGATAGATGTGATAGATTCGATAGAGGGGATGGGGGACGAGGGGCTTTCTTTACTTTTTTCTTTTTTTTGTGTTTGATGTCACTTTTGGGTTCATTTTTTCGTTTAATAGGTGAATCGATTCGGTAATTAATGATTTTTATTAACTTTAAAACTTGTTTAGTTATGAATAGTTTGACATCAGATGTTTTAACCCAATTGATTTGGAGTCTTCCTTTTTTGGGTCTGGTTGCTGTGGCTATTATAGTCATTGTGGCTTATTCTAGGTATAAAAAGAACGAGCTTGAAAAGCGAAGTCAGATAGTTCTCGCTGCTTTGGAAAAAGGGTCGGGAAATGTGCCAGAAGAGCTGCTGAATACTCTCAACAAGCCACAGAAATCTCTTAAAGAGCGTTTGCTGGGTAAATTTCTTAGGGGTATTATTTGCGCGCTGAGTGGAATAGGTTGTATAATTGCGGAGTTTTTCATGTATGACAGCGACATCAGGGAATTTGAAGATGACGGAGTACTTTTTGTGTTGGGCGTTGTGCTGCTGGCAGTGGGTATAGCATTTCTATTCTATTATTATGTGGGTAAACGTGAGCTTAGAAACGAAATAGAAAGTGAGGAACGTCAGTTGAAGGTTTGATTTCTTGATAGAATTAAATAGTTCAGGGCAGTGACACGAGAACGCTTTGTTGAGCTTGTTCAAATCGAGCAGGATTCTCTCCGGAGATTCTTGCTTGCCCTGTGTGAAGGCGACCAGGCGTTGGCTGACGACCTAGCGCAGGAAACACTAGTCAAGGCATGGCTGGCATCAGATAGATATGTCGAGCGGTTTAAATTCTCCACTTGGATTTTCAAAATTGCCCGTAACACCTTTCTGGATTATCAGAAGAGGTTTGACCGTCCTTCAGAACCTATTGACGAAACATTGCCATCACCGGGCAAATCAGATGACGCTTATAAATATGATGATCTCTACCATGCTTTGTCACAACTGGTTGAGAAACAGCGCACGGTTATCCTATTGTATTATATGCAAGGTTACTCTGTCAATGAAATAGCTCAGATAATTGATAGCAATCCTGTTGCTGTCCGCCAATACCTTTCGCGTGGCAGAAAACAACTAAGAAAACTTTTGGAAGATGAAAAACGATGACATATTGGATAAAGTGTTTGCGGATTATCGTCCTGAGTTGGGTAGTGGCGAAGAGTTTATGTCGCGCCTGGCCGACAAGATGGACAAGGTAGAGCTGGCTAGACAATATTACCAGTCGGAGCGCAAACTTATGCGAAGGAAATACCTAGTTGCATTCATTGCTGGATTTATATCTGGAGGGGCGATGGCTTTGGTGCTTCTGCTGCACCCTATTTCGGTGACATATATCTTACACTTTCTACCGCAATTTATCCTAGATTCTGCAGCTAAGAGCATCGTCCCGTCGCTTTCTGTTGTTATTGTCATTGCGGTGGGAGCAGCTTTTGCCTCTATTGGTGCTGAGTTTTACACACTCCTAACCCACAAGTCTCATCCGATGGATTATAAATAGACGATACAATTTTTTCTTTGTTGTTTCGTTTATTGTGAAAGTTTTACTTTATTACACGTGCTATGTTACATTTGGTTAAGTTGGTCTTGAAGAAGAATTGCCTTTTTACCATCCTTTTGTTGGCGTTTGCAGTGCCATGTCCCATTGCGGCGCAACATTCTTTAGTCGGCACCTACTGGCATAATGGTTCTGAGTACATTCCTATTTTGTCCGAAACTGACAGCACGTTGGCCACTGTTACCATGACTCTGCACGAAGGGAGTTCCGTTACCCTTTGGCGTAAAACCGCTGACCCAAATGTCTTTCTGATTCCCACCCAAATAGGAAATGCCTGGACTGATACTATTATCCATTATTACGATAGCATAGTGCACACTTTTGTGGCTGGTCAGGAAGTTCTGTTGCGTTATGGGCGTGACCGAAAGTTGGAGGACATTTTGTTGCGATATGATGGTTCCTCAAGGAATGAGAGGTATGCCCAATCCCATGGATTCGACTCTGTACTTATCACAGATGCCAAAAACAGAATCTGCGGAACTTATGTCGTTGGTCAAGAGATGTGGAAAATCACCCGGGATAGTATCAACTGGTATTCGCTGCTCAGCATCAGACAGCACCATTCACTGCAGGGGACTCCGTATAAGATTCTTTGGGAACTTGACCACCCAACAACTACCCTTGAATTGGGAGACGGAAGGATTTGGTGGTATGAGTTTACAACCCATGGAATTGACCTTTTCAACGGAATATCCCATTTTGAAGAAGAAGGAGAAGACTGGGTGGAAAAGGGCGAATTGATATGCAACCTGACCAAAGACAACATAGACAGCACAATGCCAGGCCGCTGGCCCGAAGGCTCGGCAGGGCTGCTCACCCGTGGTTACCTTGCTCCCTATCCCACAGAAGTATTGCGACTTATGCGAAATGAGATTTATGCTCGTCATGGGCATCGCTTTTCGGACAAGGCATTGACCGAATTCTATCATTCTGGCGGTCTATGGTATGGCACAGCCCTACTCAATGCGCAAGAGCCCTTATCCCTAACTGAAATAGAGAAACTGAATGTAGCGTTAATCGCTGCAATAGAGAAAGAACGGAAAACGGTCCGTCGCTGATTCTGGGCAAGACTCATAGTTTTATCCTCATAAATCGGTGCATCAGTCCGTCCCACCAGCGGTCGGGTAGTATGGCGTGGAAAAACACTGCGCTGCCGGAGAACAGTCCGATGCGATAGCGGCAACGGGGGCGGCGGCTGTTCACGGCTCGGCTGATGGCGTTGGTCACTACCCGAGGTTTGGAAAGATACTTGCCGGAATAAGCATTGTGCAGCAGGTCGGCTTCCATAAGGGCCTCCTTCTCATAGGCCGTTCCCTTCGACGATTCAGCCAGATGTCTGGCCGCTATGATGCCCCAATCGGTCTTGATGCCGCCGGGTTCAATCATTACCACGTCTACGCCGAAAGGTTTCATCTCCATGCGCAGAGCATCGCTCAGCGCCTCCACAGAATATTTGGACACGTGATACCAAGCCCCGAAAGGCATCACCATTTTGCCAGCGATGGAGGAGGTGTTGATAATGCGGCCGGAATGCTGCGCCCGCATGGTGGGCAGCACCAGTTTGCATAGTTCGGCCAGTCCAAATACATTTACTTCTACCTGTCGGCGGGCTTCTTCCATGGTGACATTCTCGACGGCCCCGAAATAGCCGTAGCCTGCATTGTTCACAAGCACATCGATGCGCCCCTCGGCATCCAGCACGGCCTTTACACCCTCGGCCATCGACTGGCTGTCAGTCACGTCCATCCGCATGGTCACTATGCCGTCCTGCTTGAGTGGCTCCATCAGCTCGGTTCGGCGAGCGGCAGCGTATACTTTATGTCCCTGTCGGGCCAGTACTTGGGCGGTGTCGAATCCAATGCCGCTGCTGGCTCCGGTAATCAGAATTACTTTATTCGTCTGTTCCATAATACCTAAATATAAGTCAAAAACGCCATAATCCACTTTTTATTGTATACATAGTAGCGGTTGCAATAATGTTGCTGTGTCGATATTTTTGTGTATCTTTGCAAAAATATAAATAGTGTTCCTATTATGAAAAGAATTCCCTTTATTGCATTGGCAATGATTGTATTGACCGCCTGTAATCGTAACCCTGAGAGGGTTAACACCGATTTCGGGGCTGTCAAAATGGTAAAGACCATAGACCTCTCTGAATACTCCTCTCTGTGGCTCTACCAAAACGTGGACTGCAATTACATCAGTGTCTGTCTGCGAGCTCCCGACGGGCAAGTGGACGAGTTCATGGGCATCAGCAATGCCAATTTCTGTACCAACGACAAGGGCGAAATCACTCTCGACACCGTCTGTTTCCATCCTCAAGAGCCCTCCTATATCTTGAAGACCTACGACATCTCTTCCACCTTTGGGGCAGAACACTGGTATGTCCTCACGCCCTATTATGAGGGCAATCCCGACAGCTTTTGGTCGCTCTACCGGCTCCCGTTCGACAGGCTCAATGCGCGCGATGTGGATGGCGATGGAATTACAGAAATCATTTGTTATAACGCCTCTCAAACTTCAGACAGCACCGTCTATTCCTTCCACAGGGGATTGCTGAAAGAGAAATAGCCCATTCGAACGCCTTTTCAGCCGAGTCCAATTGCCCTTACGGAAGAAGGCTTACTTTTTTTTCGATAATTTGGGAGAAAAGTTGTATCTTTGCAAAATCAACAAGAATAGTTAATCATTAAATAATAACAATACACACAACAATATGAAACGAATCTTTACCCTTTGTGCAACGCTGTTTACGCTTGCCACCACCGCCATGGCTCAGGACGAAACCAATGCCCTTTCACGTGGCTCTTGGACTACCTCGTCGACGCCCGCCATCAAAGCCAGTGAGTTTCTCTTCAACAACTGGGCTACTGCCGGTAATTCGCAAATTGACCTCACCGGCACCTTCTTTGGCAACTACAAGTTCACCCACCCTAAATTCGTTTGGGACAACATTGCCGACCTCGCCTATGGCTACGCTTGGCAAGACCTAGACAACTCTGCCGAAGGCAAGCTCTTCGAGACTAGACGCAAGAGCAACGATAAGATTGACCTCACTTCGGCCATTTCGTGGAACGCCTACAAGGGCTGGGGTGCCAGCTTCACGGCCAACCTCAAAACCCAGTTTGGTGCAGGATATGAGTACTCCGGTATCGGCGCAACCCAGACCGAGAAAATCGTTTCTAACTTCTTCGCCCCTGCCTACCTCACCACGGCACTCTCCTTCGAGCACAAGAAAGCCGACTGGTCCGTCTCTCTCTCATTCCTGACAGGTAAGACCACCTTCGTCTACAATGATTCCCTCATCGCAGCAGGCAAGAATTACGGTGTCATTCAGAAAGATGATTATGACCCTTCAAACCCATCCACATTCGCCCACGCATACTTCGCTTTGGGTTCCTATGTCAAGCTACAGTATCTGAAAAAAGATATCCTCCCCAACCTCGATCTCTACGCTCGTGCCGAACTTTTCTATGACTATAAGAAACCCAAGAATATGGCTTGGGATGCCATAGATGCTTATACCACTGATTCTGAAACAGCCCCTACTAAAAATTACTCCCTCTCCGATGGTGAAACCTGGACGGATTTGCAAGGCAAGAATTGGTTCGCCAAGCGTGTGTTTGAGTCCGACCTCGACTTCGAGCTGAAACTCGACTATCGATTCTCCTCATTCCTCTCCGCCAACTTCGCCCTGAACATGAAGTGGGACACCGACTTCAGCGGCATGGGCAAATTGGGTCACTGGCAGGTCTACCAGATGGCCGGTATCCAGTTCTATCTGAACATGAAAACTCCCAAGGCTAAGTAAAATTGTGCCATACCCCCCAAAAAGAACCAACCCCGCACTCGAAAGTGTGGGGTTGGTTCTTTTTTTGCCTTGATATAACTATTTGTGATTGTCGAAGTTCACTAATGTAGGAATAGAGCGAAAATGCGTTTTCTCAGTTACTTGTAGGCATCTTACGCTCGATGTCTACAAGTGCAAAGATACACTTTTTTTACAATTTGATAAAGAAAAAATCGAATTATCATCATGTCAGGCACTATATGTGGGTTTCCGCTCATGGAAGAGTTCACCCTAGGTGAAAGGCTTTCAGATAGCACAATGACGGAAGAAAAATTGATAATAACATAGCCATTGGCTATGTTGTAAGGTGTATTTAACTATATTTAACACTAGGTGGTGGCAATAATGACAATAAGTATTCGTTAATAAGGCAGCATAAAAAAGCATAAAAAATAGAAATATGGCCGAATTGGATAATTTGTATAAGCAGTGGATGGCTATGCAGCCATTGAGTAGTGAAAAGCAACGGTTGCTAGGGCAGCGGTTTGCTGTAGAATATAATTTCAATAGTAACCATATTGAGGGCAATACGCTAACCTATGGGCAGACAGAACTCCTTTTGCTTTTTGGTAAAGTGGTCGGGGGCAGCGATGTGAAAGAGTATGCCGATATGAAGGCTTCGGCCGTAGGCGTGCGAATGGTGCAAGAGTCTGTTGAGGACAAAACCATGCCCATGACCCAGAACTTTATACGGCAACTCCACAAAGTGATATTACGTGAAGACTACACTGTCTACCGTAACCTTCCGGGTGGTTATACAACCAGTTATACCATCCATGCGGGGCAGTACAAAACCCGTCCCAACAGCGTCATCACCCGCTATGGTGACCGTTTTGTGTACGCCTCACCAGAAGAAACCCCAGCCCTTATGTCCGACTTGGTGGACTGGTACAACAGAGCCGAGCAAGCGGGAGAACTCTCGCCTGTGGAGTTGGCGGCCCTCTTCCATTACCGATACATTCGCATACACCCATTCGAGGATGGCAATGGCCGTATTGTCCGCCTGCTGGTGAACTACATTCTGGCACGGCACGGCTGGCCTATGATAGTCATCCGCAATCGTAACAAGTCCCAGTACCTTGAGGCTTTGCATAAGGCGGATTTGGAGGTTGGAGAAGGCCCGGCCATTGGGGCAAATGCTTCGCTCCGACAGGCGCGTCATTTTGTGAAATACTTCTCTAAAACAGTGGAGAACGAACTTTTGTATTTCATCAACTTTGCCCAAGAGCAAAGTACGGAGGTGTGGTGGTATGATGGACAGCGCATCACCTTTCGCAGCCACTCAACCCCAAAGATGCTTTATGCTATGCGATATGATGACGAAATCACGCTCAAATCTTTGGCTGAAACAGCCGGAATCAATATTTCGGCTGTGAAGAGCCAGACCTCGCGTTTGACCCAAAAGGGCTATATCCGCCGCCTGGAAGATGGCGAATGGTACGTGATGATTTGCCCATCGGTTGAATTAGAAGAATAGAAAACAAAAAAAATGCGTATCTTTGCACCATGAACATTTCGGAAATATTTTCTCTTTTTGAAAGGCAAATTGTTGAATATCATAAAATAGATTCGGTTGACGAACCTTCTCACAACCCCTATGCCGAGGGCTTGTTTGAGCACGTGCTGTGGGAGAAAAGCCATATCGACACCGTGCAGTGGCATCTGGAAGACCTCGTCCGTCCCGACGATGTCGACCCCGTGGAGGCCCTGCGACTGAAGCGTTGGATAGACCGCTCCAACCAGAATCGCACCGACATGGTGGAACGCATCGACGACTACTATATGGCCCAATTCCGCAACATCGCGCCACTGCCCAACGCCACCATCAATACCGAAACTCCGGCCTGGGCCATCGACCGCCTCTCCATCCTGGCACTCAAGATCTACCACTTTGGCATCGAGGTGGCCCGTACCGACGTTAGCCCCGAGCATCACCAAAAATGCCTCTCGAAGTACAACACCCTGCTGGAGCAAAAGCAAGACCTGATGCAGGCCATCGACACCCTGCTGCAAGAGCTGGCCGAAGGCAAGAAGATCATGAAGCTCTACCGGCAGATGAAGATGTACAACGACCCTGCCCTCAACCCCATGCTCTATAACAAAGCCAAGTCTTGAACTACCGCAAGCGCATACTTGTCATCCGCCTCTCCGCCTTGGGCGATGTGGCCATACTGCAGCCTGTGTTGCGGCTTCGTGCCACGCGTTGTCCGGATGTGCTATTTCTGATAGCTGCGCCTCCACGGTTGCAGCCACTTTTTCAAGGTGTCGACAACATTCAGTTTATTCCTACTCAAAAGAAACAATCATCTAAAAAACTATACGACGCTCTGTCTCCATATCATCCGGATATGGTTGCAGACATGCATCGCGTCAACAGGGTGATAGGACTCGACTGGCTTTTTCGGATTCATGGTGTTCCTGTCCGTGCTATCCGCAAACACACTACGCCAGGTCGTCCTTCATGGCTGCGCTACAATGATGTTTTAGACCGTTGTGGACTAATGAAGGTGGATGAGTTGGGGTCCCTTGCCTCGGATTATTGGAGACCTAAAGCCACTCCTGGAAGTTCTTTTTCTATTGGAATAGCCCCTTTCGCCCAGCACCAAGGGAAGATTTGGCCCCTAGACCAAATGGAGCAGTTGGTTGACTTATTGAGTCAGGATGGACGTTTTCAACTATATCTTTTCGGAAGCAAAGAGGAGGGGGGCACTTTAGAATCTTGGGCAAGCTGTTACCCTCAAACGGTGTCTCTTGCAGGTAAGTATAGTTTCGAAGACGAGCTAAAACAAATATCGCAGCTTGACATAATGGTGAGCATGGATTCTGCCAACATGCATTTTGCATCTTGTATGGGTGTTCCGGTTGTAAGTATTTGGGGAGCCACACACCCCTGTAAGGGATTCTATGGATGGCGCCAAAATCCTGAGTGGGCCGTGGGGCATAGTTTCGATTGCCGGCCTTGTTCCAAGTATGGGAAAAAGCCCTGCAAGTTTGGCGACTACCGTTGTCTTCGTGCAGTTACACCGCAGGAGGTGTTGACCAAAATAAAGTCTATACTATCTATAGATTAGCCCTTGCAGTACTATTAAAAATACGCAGATGAATCATCTAAAATATATAGCCGCAGTATTGTTACTGTCTTGTATGGCTTGCGATCATTCCCAGAAAAAAGAGGGTCATTTCTTTTCGGTTAGCGACACGACAAGGGTGGAGTTTGCATCAGGGAATCTTGCGGAGGAGGGTCTGGGATTTGTTGCCAAGTCGACTGACTATGGTGGTCTTTTTGGATGGGGTACGGGAGAGGATCTCAAAAATTACTCGGAGGATTATCACGACTATCCTGAGTTTCATGAGTGGGGTGAGAATCTTGAAGGCGGCTGGCGTACATTGACCATTGAAGAGTGGCGATATCTTTTGTTTGAAAGGCCCGATGCGGACAACAAATGTTCCACGGCCACAATTGACAGCGTCAACGGTTTGTTGCTTTTGCCCGATTATTTTGTTTTGCCAACAGGATGCGAGTTTAAAAGAAGGGGGCATGGATGGGGCATAAATGTATACAACCAGTTCCAATGGAGGCAGATGGACTCGGCCGGAGCCGTCTTTCTTCCTTGTTCAGGATTCCGATGGGGGAGAGACATCTATGGTCTCAACTGTGAGGGGATATACTGGTCTTCTACTTCCACGGACAGTTGTTGTGCCCATTCGATGTATTTTTCTTCCGACACGCTCGACACCGACCCCGATGGCGAACGTCACTTCGGCCATTCAGTCCGTTTGGTCAGGGTTGTGGAATAATGGAGTTTTATTACTCCTATGGCACCATGTTCATGCTAATGGGAGTTGTACGATGAAAGTGCTACCACGCCCGATTTCGCTTTCAACGTTGATTCGGCCTTTGTGGAGTGCTACCACTTGAGAGACGTAGCTAAGGCCTATGCCGAAACCTTTCACATCGTGGAGGTCACCGGTGTGGACGCGATAGAATTTTTCGAAGATATGTTTTTGATTCTCTTTGCTGATGCCGATGCCGTTGTCTGCCACTTTGAGAATGGCCCATTCGCCTTGTTGGCAGGTGCTGACTTTTATGTGAGGCTCGTCAGGAGAATACTTGATGGCGTTGTCGACCAGATTGTGTATCATATTGGAAATGTGAAGTTGGTCGGCAAAAAGAACGCTAGTGATAGGCTGTAGGTCTGTTTCTAGAATGCCATTCTTGTTTCTAATCATCAGTTGGAAGCTCTGCAAGGCCGACATTACTTCTTGATTTAGGTCTATCTCTCTTAGGGTCAAAGAGAAATTCTTGTTGGCCATTTTGGAACTTTGCAATATGGTCTCAATCAGAACTCGCATCCGTCGGTTTTCATCGTTAATAATATTGATGAAGTTGCTCCTAGTTTCGTTGTCGCTGTTGACGGAGTTGTCTTGTAGCATTTCGCATGCCAAACCTATGGTGGCAATGGGGGTTTTGATTTCGTGAGTCATATTGCTGATGAAGTCGGTCTTCATCTCATCCAGTTTGCGTTGTGTCCAAATGGTGCGTATAGAAAAGACAAAGAGGGCGGAGATGAGGACAATCATGAAGATACTCAGCACCGTATATTTGTTGGCGTCGCTGGTGAGGATGATGGGGGAGGAGGGAAAGGAGAGGACAAGAAAGAGGTTTTCGTTGGCAACGATGCCATTGGCATGGAACGTGTATCTGTAGGGAGTACTCCGCAATTTGGATGAGTCGCTCCCATTGCTGCAGTAGTAGAGGGTGTCTTTGTTGGTTTCCAATATACCGATGGTTGGTTCGATGTCCACACCGTTGATAATCAGTTCCTCTCTGATGAGTGAGTCAAGGAGGGGGAAATTGAGTTTGGTGGGGTCGACAGAGTGGTTGCTCACCATATTCTTATATTGCTCATTGGAGTAGTTGGTATTGCTCATCAGTCGGTTACGTGCGCTGAGGAGGGTGTTGTATTGGGCAATAATGGACTCTTCTTGGTCGGTGAGATGCGCGTTGGGGAGCCGATGAGCACTGTCTTGGGTAGAGATGCCGAATTGGACACGGTCCTCGTCGTAGAAGATTTCGCTGTTGTTGCGAATAATGTCCTGCATCCGCTCATTGAAATTGTCTATTCGTTGATACTGAAGAACTCTATAGCGCTCTTTTTGCGACACATAGTCCTCTACTTTCATCTGGTCCAACTGAGTGAACACCTCGTCGATGGAATTGTTGACACTGATATTAAACAGGTTGTCGCTCATCTTGGCAGATTCCTGCATTTGGGAAATCTGAATGATCACCAGCGTGATGGCAGCAATGGCAAATACTGTCGAGAGTAATATAAGGAATATACGTTTCATTTCGTTCTATTGATATATGAAGGGTAACGATGATTATGAAAAAAAAGTACCTATAACCTTTTTTTTAAGAAAAAAATCGTACTTTTGCACTTGCTTTTATTGTATTGATAACGTTGCAAGTCATATATAGACATGAAAATAGGTATAATTATAGCGATGGACATAGAGTATCGAAAGATGCTTGATGTGCTTGGCGGAGAGCCCGAAGGCCGCATGGGAAGGAACGAGGTGGTTCTTTGGCAATGCGGCATTGGCAAAGTAAATGCCGCCGTGGGTACCATGAGCCTCATACAGCAACATCACCCTGACTGTATCCTCAGTACGGGACTGGCTGGCGGCATCGACACGAAACTGCAAGTGATGGATGTTGTGGTTGGCAGTCAGACGGCCTACCACGATGTCTATTGTGGCATGGGTAACGAACCCGGTCAAGTGCAAGGCTTGCCTCTTAGATTTCCTGCCGACCCCGGCATGCTACGGGTGGCATCGGAAGTGGAGCAGGAGGGCGATCTGCGCGTGCACTATGGCCTGATGTGCACCGGCGACCAATTTATTACCGACCGAACCCGTCAGGCGGCCATTAAAGCCATGTACCCCGATGGTTTGGCCTGTGAGATGGAGTCGGCCGCCATAGCCCAAACGTGCTATCTGCAGAAAGTACCTTTCCTCAGCATACGCGTCATCAGCGACACCCCCGGAAACACCGATGACCACCAGCAGCAGTGGGACGACTTTTTGAACTCTATGACCGACAAGTCGTTCCGCTTTGTGAGAAGTTTCCTCGAACATACATAGAAGACATCAAAAATACGAGAAATACAAAAAAACAGAAGATAAGGAATGTTGATTATTGACTGGCTCATAAGTTAATAGATTCTCTAATCACTGATTAATCGGACTTACTATATTTTTTACTACAGCATGGAAGTTATTCAAAGTTTTACCATTGACCATACTTGTTTGAAACCAGGTATCTATGTGTCGCGCGTCGACAAGGGTTTCACTACCTTTGACCTGCGCATTACCGAACCCAACCGTGAGCCTGCCGTGGCTCCTGCAGCCATGCATAGCTTGGAGCACCTGATGGCTACGTGGTTTCGCAACTCTTCTGCCAAGGAAGATGTGGTGTATGTCGGCCCTATGGGTTGTTTGACCGGTATGTATGTTATCATGACGGGCAATTATTCTGTTGAAGATATGCGTTCGCTCACGATGGATTGTTTGGAATGGGTGTTGAAACAGACCGAAGTGCCCGCCACTACCCCAGCCACCTGCGGCAACTGTCTTTTGCACGACCTGCCTATGTGCCAATGGGAGAGCCGCCGCTATCTCGATAGGCTTCGCAACGATTTTCACAGCCAATATACGCCATTGAGTGTCACTCTGCCCGATGGTAAGGTCTTTGCTGATGCCTAGGGAAAGGTATTCTGTTGGTATCGACGTTGGACATACTCTAAATCAACAGAATGTATCTAGGATGAATTTTTTTTGTTTTTTTGAACAATAAAAATAAAAAAAACGAGTTATTTGGATTGTTTTTAAAATCACGGCCCCGTAGTTCAGCTGAATAGAACGTCGGATTCCGGTTCCGAAAGTCGTGGGT